>NZ_JBHZDH010000001.1:0-48869 GCF_042755925.1 Lysinibacillus sp. NPDC059133
CAAAGATGTTGTACACAGGACATGGCAACACCATCTGTGGAGAGCTTTGTAACGCTTCTCTTAAGTATATAAGAACCCCACTGCTTTAGCTGTGGGAGTAGTCAGATAAATTAATATATATTCTAATTGAGACGTTTTATGATACGAGCGTTGGTAGGGGGGAATATTTCTAATGCCATCATGGATTTTTAACTTCTTTCAGCGGATTAAATATCTACACGAAAATCAAAAATTAATTATAATTTACTTCTTCTAACACCAAACTAATGGAAATCAGAGGAAGGTGATGGAATGAAGCAGCAATATAGTGTAGGGGATATTGTTTATATTTTTTATCGTCATCCATATGTTCAGGAAGTAGTGAACATACAGGAAGCGGCAGTAGTGAACAATCCGGATTATCCAAAGGAGCTAGCGCTATTTCTATTTGAGACGTATTATCCGTTAACAAACGATATGTTAATATTTACAAGCGAAATGGATGCTGAGCAAGCTTATCATCAGTATTTTCATTGATAAAAGTTATGAAATGGAATTATTTTGTCGCGAGAGAAGACTAGTTATGATTAATAAGTTTTCTCTCTAAATCTTAATACGTCTCTTTTTTCAGTATTTACTGCGCTTTTTCCTAATTCCATCAAAGTCCTCCTCAACTTCCATCGTATCTCTTTTGCAACAATACCTCATTCTTATCATTTGAAATGGATACCATTAGTTCTGCTACCTATTTTGTCTGTATAATCCTAGTTTTGATGGTAACGCTAAGCTGAGATAGTCATGAAGAAGGGGAGATTACATTATGGACTCATTCCAAGCAAGTTGTTGGTCAGAGCATGAAGAGCTTAAGGTTGTTATGCTTTGTGCACCTACAATATTAGATGTAACAGATTCAACAATAGCTGAAAATGTAGGGTGGAGTGCTACTGTCAATCACGTAAAAGCAATGGAGAATTTCATGGAATTAAAGACAACGCTAGAAAATGCGGGTGTCAAGGTTATTGACTATTCGAAAGAGCTAACAAATGATGAGAAAACAGTAAGTGAGCAGCTTATAAATAGGTACTTTGTACGCGATCTAGCCTGTGTTTTAGGAAATAGTATGTTCCTTGGAGAAGCGGGCAGCTCGCTAAGGCGTCCGGAGTATCCACATGCGCACTCATTATTAGAAAAGTGGTTTCCAGAAAAATTAAATAAGCAACCTTCTACTGCTTTAGAATGTGGAGATGTGATGATCCTAAATAAGGATGCTGTGCTTATTAATATTGGCATGAGAACAACATTAGAGGCTGTGGAAAGTATCAAGGATCGTATTTTCCAAGAAGGATTTTCGGAAATTGCGATTATTGATTTGCCGAGACGCTCCGATACACTTCATTTAGATATGAATTGTAATGTGGCGAACGCTAATCTAGTAATAGCTAAAAACTTTATGCGTTATTTTCCTGTACATGTGTTCACAGCTCAAACAAATCGTTTTGCAATGACCGAGCAATTTTTAAATCGCCATGGCTTTGACGTTTATTGGCTTGAAAAATATAATACAATCCCTGATATCAATTTTATTAATCTTAATCCCGAAACACTGTTAATTAGTAAGCAAGCCACGAAGGAACAATGGACGAAGCATCCGCTATTGCAAAAAAAGAATTTGATAGAAATTGAAGTCTCAGAGCTTGAAAAAGGCGGTGGTGGCATTCGTTGCATGACATTGCCGTTGTTAAGAAAGTAGCAAAAAGGCAGGAGGGTTGATCAAAATGACATCTAAAACAAGTAAAGGGAGGTTGTCTTGGTGGCAGCTTTCGCTTCTAGGTATAGGTTGTACATTAGGAACAGGATTTTTTCTCGGGACGAGTATGGCCATTCATAAAAGTGGTCCTGCTGTTTTAATTCCTTTTTTGTTAGCTGCGATTGCTACGTACATTGTCTATGATGCTCTTGTTAAGATGTCAGTTGACAATCCAGATAAGGGTTCATTCCGTACTTATGCAAAGCAAGCTTTTGGAAATTGGGCAGGATTTAGTAATGGATGGATTTATTTGATTTCTGAGATGCTCATTATGGGCAGCCAATTGACGGCGCTTGGTATTTTTACAAAGCTTTGGTTTCCTACACTTCCATTATGGGTTGCTGCATCTATTTATGCTGTACTTGGATTAGCCGTTATTCTTATGGGTATGAAGGGCTTTGAAAACTTTCAAAATATTTTTGGTGCGTTAAAGGCAGCGGCGGTTGTGATGTTTATTATAGTAGCGGCTATTTTAATAATAAAAGGATTTAATTCGGAATCCACTACACTCGCTGCACTGCATGCAAATTATGAAGAATTTTTCTCACAAGGTTTGAAAGGAATATGGCTTGGACTGCTATATGCCTTTTATGCATTTGGTGGAATTGAGGTTATGGGTTTAATGGTCATTGATTTAAAAAATCCTCAAGAAGCACCGAAAGCCGGAAAAGTGATGCTTATTGCTATAACTGTCATTTTTCTAATGGCTATTATGCTTGCCTTGGCGCTTGTTTCTTGGAAGGATTTTACTATTGAGGAAAGCCCATTTATAACAGCGCTTAACGGTTATCACATACCTTTTTTTGCAGACATTTTTAATGGCGTTTTAATTATTGCAGGATTTTCAACAATGGTAGCCTCTTTATATGCGGTCATAACGATTCTCATTACATTGGCAGAGGATCATGATGCTCCAACGGCTTTAGCTAAAAAAGGGAAGATGAAGGTCCCATTTCCTGCATTTCTCTTTTTAGCTAGTGGTTTAATCATCACTATTGTTATAGGCTTCCTCATGCCAGAAAAGATTTTTGAATATTTGGTTACAGCTGCAGGCTTAATGCTGATATATAACTGGCTCTTTATATTAGTGACCTATATGAAGCTAATGAAGTTGTCGAAGTGGGAGTATGTGAAGAATGGAATAGGGATGTTGCTCATTGTGGTGACGGTGTCTGGGACGTTAGGGGAAAAAACAAGCAGACTCGGTTTTTTCGTGAGCCTGCTTTTTATCATCATTATAGGAATAGCGACTTGGATTGTCATGAAAAGGCAAAAACACGGTAAGCATGTTTAACTTCTTTCAGCGGGTGTCCAAACATCCGCTGAAAGAAGTTAAAGCCTCCGGCGGATGTCACGGAATCGGAAAGGAGTTCTTTGTGCTAGCACAAAGCCGATACCGGACGCAATTATGCCGAGGCATAATTGATTATTGTTCTTTGTTCTGTGGAAAGTGCAGAGAATGTTGCATACGTAAAAAAGGACATTTCGATGGACTACTATTATCATCACTTAAAAAATACTGCTTCCATTCATAACTACCTTCTTGCCCGTACCATTTTAAATCAGGATGAGCAGAAATAGCATCATATTCGTTAATGCGTTGACGAATAAGTTTCTTTAATTTTCGACCAAAGACAGTAGAGTCGTTCATTTCTTCAAATATCCAACGTGGCTGAAATGCCATTAATAAAGTTGAAAAATTACGACTCTTACGCAATTCATGTGCGGGTGTTGCACAAGATACAAAATAAGGCTCACCGTTAAAACAAAATTCCCATTCATTGTGCGATGGATCGGTTGGAATTTCCTTTGGCCAATCGATATCATCAAATTTAGTTAAATTGTTTAAAACGAACCAAAATAAATTTCTATAATCTTCAACATCGAAATTTTTATGCATATCATTAGGGGTTTTGAAGAAAATGGTATGTGTTGTATATTTACCAAACGTTTTAGCGCACTTATCGTATTCCTTTAAGCAGAGTGCTAACGTCTTTATCGATTGCTCCTCTCGTGGATCTCCGATAAAACTATAGCGAAGCTCGTTCGATAAAAAACCTTTTCTAGCTGGAATACAGGGAAACGTATTTGCTTCATCTGCAACCATGGCAGCGAAGTCGGTATATGCTGACTGTTGCCATAATGGAAGTGTTTCAAAATGTTCTTCTATCCACTTCTTGTCTAACACGGCTACTTCCACTTATGTCTCCTCCTTCTATACATCTTTATACTATTAAAAAAAGTGTAAATGAGTGACGATGTATGGCATTAACGTTTTTTGAATTACGAAAATAAGGTAGTTACACTAAATAGGCTCATTACCATAAAGTGTGGTTGATTTCCGTTCCGACTGGGCGCTTTGTTGCTGACGCTTCGCTTTCGCACAGAGCAAAGCTTCCTGGGGGCGTCCGATGAGCCGCTTCGCTTCGCTGCAGGGTCTCGGGCCAACACGATGTTGGTCACGAAGGCGTTATCACAGGACGTGATGTTCTTAGCCTTCGTTCCTCTATCGCTAATCCCCGAGGAGTTGCCCAGTCTCCACTCCAATCAACTTATATGCATGACATACGTTTTAGCAAAATGTCATCCCTAAATTCCGATGGTGGATCAATTTATTAGAAATCATTTATATAGCTCATTACCATAAAGTGTGGTTGATTGCCGTTCCGACTGGGCGCTTTGTTGCTGACGCTTCGCTTTCGCACAGAGCAAAGCTTCCTGGGGGCATCCGATGAGCCGCTTCGCATTGTTGCAGGGTCTCGTGCCAACAGATGTTTTTTGTACGAAAGCGTAGTGATAAAGTAGCGACAGCGACACGATGTTGGTCACGAAGGCGTTATCATTTTCATAGCTAGTCTAGGAGAGAAATACCCAGGTGTGGAACGCTTCTATGTCAATTTGATAAATAATGAAAGAACCTGCAATGCTTGTCTTATCGTGAAAAGCATGCAGGTTCTTTTTATAATTTTGGATTAAAGACCTTTTCGTCAAGAATGTTTAATGCATGATGAATGTCCTCTAAATCTTCTTTAGATGCATGTTGGATAAGTTGTTGAAAGCGCTCTTCTATACAGGCGAATGCTTCTCCCATTATTTTTTCTCCATCCTCTGTAAGGCAAACATAGTGCTTTCTTCGATCTTCGGTATCACTAATTTTTTCAATAAACTTGCTTTCCTGTAGTTTTCGTAATTCTCGGCTTGTATTAGGTAAGGACATATGCTGGCAATCACTAATTTCAGTAGGTGTAACTGGCTGACTTACTTTTATATATTCTAGAATTTTATATTGTACTGGTGTAATATTATCGATTTTTACGTTTTGAGTTAGTTCGTGCGTTACTTGATGTACCGTTGTTGTAAAAGCTACGAACTGAATAAATAATTCTTTTTTGTCCAAATGGGTTCACCTCTTACTGACAAGATAACAAAAAACTTATCTTAAAACAATTATCATTTGACAACTAAAATAAGGTGATTTATTATTTTGTTATCAAATGATAAGTAATGGAGGATGCAAGATGAACACATTAATTATTTATACATATCCCAATCATAAAAGTTTGAATTATGCTTTTTTACAGGAGGCTATTAAGGGCTGTCATGACAATCCACTCATAAATGAGATTCAAGTAGTAGATTTATACGAGGAACAATTTAACCCAATTTTAGTATTTCATGAACATAAACGCCGTCGTGATATGTTTCGTGATCCGAAGTTAGAGAAATATCGTGAACAAATTAAGTGGGCTGATAAAATCGTTTTTGTTTATCCGATATGGTGGGGAAGACCACCAGCAATGCTTCTAGGGTATATTGATCAATTGTTTGCGGCCAATTTTGCTTATAAAGATAAAAAGGGACTATTTCCTGAGGGGCTACTAAAAGGAAAATCAGTAGTGTGTATTTCGACAATGAAGGGGCCAACAAAATATCCACTATTATGGCTAAATAATGCTCATAAAATATTAATGAAAAGAGCGTTATTTAATTATGTTGGCATTAAACAAGTGAAGTTTTTTGAATTTGGCAATATGGAAAGTAAGAAGGGGAGACAAAGTAGAAAACTTGAAAAAGTTTATCAATATTTTAGAAAAGTAGCTTACTAGTTCATCTGCCTAATAGACTCGTGCAGACGAAAAAAGAATCTGTTATTCGTTTGCACGAGTCTGATTTATCTTCATTCAGTAGAAGACTTCCACCTCTGAAGGCTGTGAAATGAATGCAGATGTATAAAGTTTCTTTTCAAGAGTGTCCAAACAACTACTGAATGAAGATAAAGCCTCCGGCGGATGTCACGGATTTTGAAAGGAATGAATTGTGCAGGCACAATTCAAAATCCGGACGCATTGTTTATCTGTGCGAAAGCGCAGCGACAGCAACAATTACGCCGAGGCGTAATTGATTTCTAGTGGCAGTGTTACAAAAAACGTTGTAAATTCAGCAGGCTTGCTTTCAACAGTAATGGTTCCGTTATGCATATCGATGATTTTCTTTACGATAGATAGTCCTAAACCACTTCCACCATTCTCAGCTGTCCTCGATTGGTCAGCCTTATAAAATCGTTCGAATACATGCTTTTGTTGTTCCGCCGTTAAACCAATACCATTATCATGAATGGCAATTGTGATTGTGTCCATTTGCTTCGTCATAGATATTGTTATAATGCCAGCAGCTGGCGAAAATTTAATGCTGTTGCTTAGTAAATTCATCCATACTTGATTCATTAAGTCCTCATCAGCCATTATCGAAATGTTTTCTAATTGCATATCCATGTCGATATTTTTAGCTAGCCAATTTGGTTCAAGCGTTAGTACGACATTGCGCAATTGCCTATCAAGTCGGTAATGACCTGGCTCGAAGGGGTGATGTTGTGATTCTAACGAAGTAAGCTTTAGTAAATTGTCACTAATTTTTGATAGTCGATTACTTTCCATCTCAATGATGGCTAAATAATGCTGTCGCTTATCCTCAGGGAGGTCCATGTTTTTTAATGCTTTAGCAAAGCCATTAATAGATGTTAGAGGTGACTGTATTTCATGAGACACATTCGAGATAAATTCTTGGCGCATTCTTTCTATTTCGCCTAATTCGACCGCCATATGGTTAATGCCATGTATTAATTGACCAAATTGATCTTCGTCATCTGCTTTAAGATCTAATTTGACAGTAAAATCACCTTTTGAAATCCGGCTTAATGCATCTACAATCGTATTCCAATAGTTCCGTTGTCTTTTTAGCCCAATTAAAAAGGTGATGATGACTGAGCAAGCAAAGAGAACAAAAACACCAACTACGGTCCATAATTGAAGCCAGAAACCTTGTGGATGTTTGCCTAACCAATCATAAAGCCAGGACGTTATGTGGTAGGAAATAAAAGCAAATACGATGCTAATGATAAGAAGAAGCATTAAAGTTAAAAAAAGCTTTAAAAAATTTTTAAGTCTTCTCATGAAACAAGTTCCAATCGATAGCCTAGGCCGCGAATTGTACGAATAGAAAATCCACTTGTTTCTTGAGGAAAACGTTGACGAAGTCTTTTAATGTGAACATCGACTGTACGTTCATCACCTTCATAGTCGTATCCCCAAATTTCTTCGATTAGCTGTTCACGTGAAAAAGTTTTTCCAGCATAGCTTGCTAACGTAAATAATAGTTCAAATTCCTTTAAACGAAGTGTTAAAGATTCACCGTTATACAAGACTTCATGTGTATTACGATTTAACTTAATATTGCCGGCTTCCACAAGTTGAGATAGGGAAATATGGTATCTTTTAAGTATTGATTTTACACGGACGATCAGCTCTGCAGGCTCAAATGGTTTAACAAGATAATCATCTGTTCCAAGATGAAAGCCCTTTACCTTTTGTGAGGTTTCTCCCTTTGCGGTTAGCATTAAGATTGGTAGATTATCATTAAATGAACGTATTTCTTCGCATAATTTCCAGCCGTCCATATTTGGCATCATAATGTCCATGATAATCATATCCACCTTATCAGAATCCAATTTGGACAGTGCATCCACACCGTCCGTAGCTTCAATTACCTCTAAACCTTCATTTTGTAAAAATACCTTAACTAATTCTCGAATATGCGCATCATCATCTACAACTAATAGTTTTGTCACGCTAACAAATCCCTTCGTTATTCCTCTTTAATACGTAATTGTTGCTTGGCAAACTCTCGATACATATCATGTGTCTCAAATAGAGTATCATGTGTGCCGCTGCCCGTAATATGTCCTTTCTCCACAAAAAGTATTTGATCGGCATCTACTACTGTAGAAAGGCGGTGTGCAATGACAAGCGTTGTTCTACCTTGCATTAAATTATCTAATGCTTTTTGAACATAGATTTCTGATTTACTATCTAGACTAGATGTTGCTTCATCTAGCATTAATATTTGAGGGTCGCGTAAAAGTGCTCTGGCGATAGAGATTCGTTGTCGTTGACCGCCAGAAAGCTTAATGCCTCGTTCTCCTACCTCTGTATCAAATTGGTCTGGTAGTTCATTGATAAATTGATCGGCATAGGCCATTTTGGCAACTCGCTCAAGCTCTTCATCCTGCACTTCTCTATTAATACCATAGCAAATATTTTCACGAATCGTACCAGACAGCAGTGCACTTTCCTGAGCAACATAGCCGATTTGACTTCTCCAAGAGTGTAAGGAGTACGTGTTGATAGGGGTTTCTCCAAGTGTAATACTTCCGTTAGTAGGCTGATAATATCTTTCTAACAGAGAAAATGTTGTTGTTTTCCCTCCGCCACTAGGTCCGACGATGGCCGTAACTTTACCTGGTTCAATGGTAAAATTAATATTCGATAAAATTAGGTCTTCTCCATATGCAAAGTCAACACTTTTTACATAAATAGGTTGATCCACTTTTTGTATTGTTTTTCCTTCAAAAATATCTTCTTCTTCATGCTCAAGTAATGCACTAATTCGCTCTGTAGCACCCATTGCTTTTTGAAGCTGTGTAAAGAACATTGTTAATTGGGTCATCGGCATGATGATCTGGATTAAATATAAAATAAATGCTACCATGTCTCCAGCTGTAAGCTCTCCTGAAGAAACTCGTACACCGCCATACCCAATAATGGCCACAAGGACTGACATTAAGACAAACGAAATGAGTGGCGAAATAAGAGCATGGATTTTAGCTTCTTTTAAGCCAAACGTAAAGAGGTTTGTAATGCCTTTCTTACCACGCTCATATTCTATACTTTCGGCATTTGACGCTTTTACTAATCGTGTTTCTGGTAAAACTTGATTTAACACGGACGTGAATTTTGCTGTCTCATCTTGCATTCCTTTTGAAATAACAAACATACGTCTTCCTAACACCATTAAAATAATCATAGCAAGCGGAACAGCAATCAGCATGACTAAGGTCATTTTCCAGTCTAAAATTAATAGAATAATGATTGACCCAATAATAGAAATAACACCTGATAAACAGTTGGCAAGGTGTTCCGTAATGAGCTCCTTGACAACAGCTGTGTCATTCGTAACACGACTTAATGTTTCACCTGTATCGTTCTCATCATAATAAGGAATTGGTAAATGAAGTAGCTTTCTCCATAGCTGATCTCGTAATGTCGCGACAACATGATGTCCAACACGATTTAAATAATAAATAGAAAGGCCACTTGCAATTGCCTGTGCGATAAAAGCAATGCCTAACAAAATAATTTGCCAATAATCAAGTGATGCTAATGAAAAACCATCGACTAATTTTTTTGTAAATAACGGTACGATAAAGCCTACACCTGTAGTTGCTAAACTCATGATTAATGCAATAATTAAAAGCGATACTGGTGGCTCAGCTTGTTTCACTAGGCGAACAAAACGTCGCCAATCCGTAAGTTTTGTCGTATCTTTTGATGCCTCCTGCAAAGTAAATCCTCCTTCAATTTCATCAACAATAAAATATGAATCTTTTATGTTACTAACTATAGCATGTCTTTATGAACTGAATATGAAATGGGTAAGAGATGATGATTGTGATTGAGATAAATTCAACCTATTCTAAATTTTTTAGTGGAAATTCAAACAAGTTCCTTTTTTTGGAGAAATATCATACAATATTATAAACCGACAGTCGGTCTATTGAAGAAGGGCGTTTTAGATTATACAGTGAAATTAATGTAAACTCCTCAGAAGATAAAATGTTGAGCGAGTCGCCTTCTTTAAACTGTATGCTGGATCTTTTTTAATCAGCTTGTCTACTCATACTAATGGTACAACTAACAGACTGCGAATAAGTTAATAAAGAGTCTTGTGAAAAAAGGATATGTCCAAACGATACCAAGTAAATTAGACAAAAGATCGAACAATGTCGAGATTACGGCAGAGGGAAAAATAGCATTAATTACTTGTTCGGAGAAGTCTACTTACTTTTTAGGAGACATCTTTAAAGACTTTACAACAGAGGAAATTGAAACATTGTGGACGCTATTGCAAAAACTCTATCGTTTTGACGGTGAAGAACTAGATGGGTATGAAGAAACGGTAAATATGGAGATGAAGAACGTCATGATTAAAGGAGATACATCATTTTTTTATCATCAAAAAGCAAAAGAGACTGAACAGAAGTTAAAAGAAAAAGTTTATCTTATGAATCGTAAAATAAAGAAATCTACGTATGACGTTAAGGGAAAATTTTATCGGAAATCAAAAATTAGTCGCACTGGAAATTATGTATCAATTATCGTGGGACTCTTGTTGCTAATAATGTTTTGGGGCGCGCAAATCGAGTGGCTCATTTTGTTAAGTATTATAAGTATCTTTAGTAATGTCCTTCTTGCGATATAAAAATAATTTATTTTCTTAGACATTGCAAATCGACATTTTCAAGAGTGTCATGATTGTTAGTTTAATAGTTCTAAAAGGAAGGGGTCTAATGAATGGAATCACAGATTAAAAGAAAAGGCTTTTCAAAAGATTTTAACCTGATGGTGATTGGGCAAATTATTTCTATTTTAGGATCTGCGCTTTTAAGGTTTGCCTTATCACTTTATGTACTAGATATTACAGGACGTGCAGATCTTTTTGCAGTACTATTTGCGATATCGAGCGTCCCAATTTTACTAGCACCGCTTGGAGGAGCAATTGCTGATAGGTTTAATCGACGCAATTTAATGGTGATTTTCGATTTTACGAGTAGCATAATTGTTTTTATTTTCTTTGTAATGCTAACTATTGGTAATAGCTCTGTTTTGCTTATTGGTGTTGTAATGGTACTACTTTCCTTTGTTAGTGCTATGTATGCTCCTGCAGTGATGGCCAGTATTCCAGTTCTTGTAGAAGAGGAAAAGCTTGAGCAAGCCAATGGAATTGTTAATGGTATTCAAGCATTGTCTAATGTAGCTGCTCCTGTATTAGGAGGAATACTATACGGTATGATTGGCTTAAAAGTGCTTGTCGTGGTGAGTTGTGTGTTCTTTTTCCTTTCTGCCATATTAGAGATGTTTATTCATATACCATTTATGCTACGAGAGCAGAGCGGACATATTATTCCGACGCTTGTCAATGATTTGAAAGAGGGCTTTAGCTATGTAGTGAAGCAATCTTTTGTATTCAAATGTATGATTTTAGCGGCATTATTAAATTTATTATTAACACCGCTGTTTGTCGTAGGGGTTCCGATTATTCTCCGTGTTACAATGCAAAGTAGTGATACATTATATGGAGTCGGGATGGGGTTAATTGATTTTGCTACAATTTTAGGAGCTTTATCTATGGGGTACTTTGCGAAAAAAATGGGTATCAATAATTTATATATTTGGATTTTCATCACCGCTTTATTGATTGTCCCAATGGCTCTAGCGGTCACGCCTGTGCTGCTTAAAATTGGCTATTATCCATCCTATACTTTATTTGTTGTTAGCGCACTTTTAATCGCTATGATTATGACGATCATCTCTATTTACGTTATTACAGTTGTACAAAAAGAAACACCTAATGAAAACTTAGGGAAGGTCATGGCTATTATCATTGCTGTTTCACAATGTATGGCACCAATTGGGCAAATATTGTATGGCTTATTATTTGAAGCATTTAGTGTTAAAGTCTACGTTCCTATTTTAATGATTAGTATCGCCATGGTAGTGATGGCAATTGCAACAAAGAGGATTTTACGATTTGAAAAGAGCCAGGCAGCTAAATGATTCACTTTTATTGTTAGTTATACAAAACAAATAGATAATGACCACTATTTCCGTTATCGGCGGGCGATCTACTTCTACTTATCGTACCTATAATTTATAAAGCGCGAGAAATCAACGTTCTAAAATTGATTTCTCGCGCTTATTAAGATTTTGACTAGTTTTGTCCCAGCCTCTTAATATTAGTACCATCTTCTCCGACGCCTAGTAGCTATTCTTTGTCGTGGAGGTTGAAACTCAGTAGACGGGAAGATTGGCTGAGGAATACTTTCAATATCAGTTACTTTATGCTCTAAGCGTTCTACATTAGAAAAAGTGATAGGCTGAGTAGTGTTCAAGAGCGGTGCAGATAGCTGATTATATTCCACATTGTCTTCTAAATAAGCTGTATCAGGAGAGCGAGTAATGTTTTGGGTACTAGTTAAGAGAGGAATAGTTTGCGGATTATAGTCTATTTCGTCTTCTAAATAAGTTGTTTCAGTAGAGTGAGTAATGTTTTGAGTACTAGTTAAGAGGGGAATAGTTTGCGGAATGTAGTCTATTTCTTCTTCTAATTTAGCTGTTTGTAAGGGTGAAGCATAAGAATATTCTATTTTTTCTTCTGTTGTAGTGATGTATTGAGTATTGTTCAAGAGTGGTACGGTGTGCTCATTATTACCTGTAACAATAGTCGGGTCTTCGTGATGCTGTTCTGGCGAATGCTCTATTTCCTGGTGCTGGATTTCAGCATGTGGCTCTTGCACGGGGTGAACGTCCTTCATAACGAGTATTGGTCGCATCATGTCATGATCTTCATGTTCTAGGAAATGACAATGCCACATATAATGGCCGACATGATCTTTCCAATGCATAATAATTTTCGTCACTTTCCCTGCTTCCGCTTTTACAGTATCTTTCCAACCTTGCTCATAGTTATGTGGTTTTTCAGGGGGACCTGTAAATTCCAGTCTACCTTCATTTTGATATAGCTCCATATCGAAAGGGCGTCGTTCTAGTATTTTAAATTGAATTAAATGTAGATGAATAGGGTGATCAAACTGTGTGGCATTCATAAAATTCCATATTTCTATACTATCAAGTGCAGGCTTTTCAGTAGCAGGGTCATGATACATACGATTATTTAATAATAACATTGGCCGACCAAAATCATCTGTCGTAGCCGTTAATGGTAAGTGTCTCTCGATATGTGCATCGTGTGAGTGTAAATCCATTGATACTGCGAGTCTTTCTGGTATTTCACTAGTATCCTCACACTTTAGAGGAAGACATACGTTAAACTGCATGATTACTCTTGTATGTTCATCGATGATATCTTCATCAGAATTGATTAACGTTATTTCCTGACCTTCCCATGATGAAAAATCGACAATAACATCTGTTCGTTCTGCCGGCAATAACTCTACAGATTGAATTTCTTGAGGAGCTGTTAAAAAGCCTCCGTCTGTTCCGATTTGTATCATAGGCTCATCGTTTGAAAGGCTAATGACATAACCTCTTCTATTGGAGCCATTGAGAAAACGAAATCTATATTTACGAGGCTCGACATTTAAATAAGGCCAGACCTTCCCGTTTACAACGATGGTATTACCAACAAAGCCAGGTGTAATAGATGGATGAACGGGAACTGGGAATGGTGGTTCATCAGGATAGAAAAGTGAGCCGTCTTCATTAAACGATTTATCTTGAATTAAGATAGGGTACTCATAGTCACCATAAGGTAGGTTAGAACGCTCCTCAAGTGAATCCCGAAGTAAATAAAAACCGGCTAATCCCGCATACACATTTAAACGAGTTAGTGCCATTGCATGATCATGGTACCATAGTGTTGTGCCGGGTTGATGATTAGTATATTCGTGTATTTCATTATTGAACTTTGGGCCTGTTTGCGCATAATCTCTTGTATACCATGCTTCGGGATGACCGTCACTCTCCCAATCGACATTTGCGCCATGTAAATGTGTAACAGTTCTTACTTCCTGCGAATCGTTTGCCGCATGAAGTGTAAAATCGACTGGTAAAAAGTGCTTTGAGGGCAATTGGTTTTTATATCGAACATAAATGCTTTTGTCTTTTTTAGCTTCAATAGTTGGTCCGGGATAAAGCCCGTTATAGCCCCATATAATTGATTTTGGGAAATCTTTATGGAAACAATGCTCTGCTTGCATCATTTTAAGCTCATAATAATCTTTTCTTTGTTGGCCCTTATAGTATTTTGGTTTAACGGTAACCGGTTTTGGCAGCTCATCCACAAATTTTGGTATTGTTGCTGGATCTGTAGGATTAACTTCTTTAGTCAAAACATCACGTCCCTTTTTCAATTCTTAAAAATTGCTAATTACCTCATCATATGGGTAAAAACACTGGGCAACAAGGACAATAATGGAGAAAATTGTGCGAATGAAAAATATCGACATTTAATCATATGCAGGAGTTCGATATTCAAAGCAAAACAGGGGTGTTTGAGCAATTACAAATTGAGCAAGTAGATTGTTGGTGGTACCGGGCAAACCAGGACAGTCGTACGAACTGTGTTATATGTGAATGATCGTTAGTTTTTAGCGGAAATTTTACTTCCTATTCGCAATTGTGAATAGGGATTTTTACATTGAAAGGGTTAACATTTTTAAGGGCTAAACCAAAAAGAAAAAAATTACTACTCGAATCATTTGAAAACGTTATTCTATCAACGTACAATATATGAAATTAAGAGACACGACAGCACAAAATTGTTGTATAATGTTGTGGTATGAGGAAAGAAAGCAGGTTGACAAAAATGGAAAGCAAAATGAATGTATACGCAGTTATAAACATACAAAAGCATCAGGCATTTGGGTTAAAGAATATGCTAGATGTGAAACATAAGGTGAATATATGAAAAACTGGTTGATTTTCATTTCTGTCTTTATGGTTTCGTTGTCACTTGTCATTAGTATTTTAGTATTCTGGAAAGCCGAGGCTCCATTCCATTCAATTGAAGATCAGGCTGAACAGTTGGCACTTGATGCCAAAGCCCTCGCAATTGTCTCGGAGTCCTACACATATAATGGCAAACATTCGTATGTCACTGTGTTCGGGGTAGATGAATATGGTGATAAAAAAGCTGTCTTCGTTCCGACGAATCTAAAAGCTGATTCAATTAAGGAAGTATTATTAAAAGATGGTATTACGGAGAAGGAAGCATTATCGGTTTTAAAAAAGGAAGGAAATGTACAAAAAGTCCTCAATGTGAAATTAGGCTATGAGGAGCCAGGGGCTGTTTGGGAAATAGCATACCTAAACGATCACGATAAGCTCAACTATGTCTATATTATGTTTAAGGACGGCGACTGGTGGAAGCGCATTACGAATTTATAAGAGGAGTAGATCCCGTATGAAAAATTTATTAGCAAACCGTGTAAAAACTTTAACACCATCTTCAACTTTAGCCATTACTGCGAAAGCGAAGGAGTTAAAAGAGCAAGGTATTGATGTTATTGGCCTTGGCGCTGGTGAACCTGATTTCAACACGCCACAAAATATTTTAAATGCTGCCATTGATTCGATGGAAAAAGGGTTAACAAAATATACACCTGCTGGCGGTCTTCCGGTACTTAAGCAAGCCATTATCGATAAACTTCAACGCGACAACAATCTTACATACAAGCCGAATGAAGTAATTGTAGGTGTTGGAGCAAAACATATTCTTTACACTTTATTCCAAGTTATTTTAAACGAGGGCGATGAAGTTATTATTCCAATTCCTTATTGGGTATCTTATCCGGAGCAAGTAAAATTAGCGGGCGGTGTTCCAGTTTATGTGGAAGGCACACGTGAGCAAGGCTATAAAATTACTGCAGATCAATTAAGAGCTGCTGTGACAGATAAAACAAAAGCAGTTATCATTAACTCTCCTAGCAACCCATCAGGTATGATTTATTCTCGCGATGAGATTGCTGAAATTGCTGCTGTTGCAGAAGAAAAAGATATTTTAATCGTGTCAGATGAAATTTATGAGAAGCTTGTATACAATGGTATTAAGCATTTTTCAATTGCACAGCTATCTGATGCAGTGAAAGCACGTACAATCGTTGTAAATGGTGTTGCAAAATCTCACTCTATGACAGGTTGGCGTATCGGGTATGCTGCAGGGGATGCGGACATTATTAAACCAATGACTGACCTTGCATCACACTCTACATCGAACGCAACAACAACTGCACAATATGCAACAGTGGAAGCCTATAATGGCCCACAAGACACGGTTGAAGAAATGCGTCAAGCATTCGAATCTCGTCTTGAAAAAATCTATCCACAGTTAAGTGCAATTCCTGGCTTCAATGTATTAAAACCACAGGGTGCATTCTACTTATTACCAGATGTCGCAGAAGCTATGGCTCATACTGGCTATGATTCTGTAGATGCATTCGCTGCGGATATTTTAACAGAAGCAAACGTAGCAGTGATCCCAGGTTCTGGCTTTGGAGCACCAACTACAATGCGATTATCTTATGCTACATCTTTAGACTTATTAGAAGAGGCAGTCCGTCGAATTGATACATTTGTAAAATCAAAATGGCAAGACTAATCCTTTTAACCAACTTTGGAGGATTTATATGAAAAAAATTATGGTTCAAGATATGCCAAAGCATATCGGCGAAACAATCAAGCTAGGTGCTTGGTTATCTAACAAACGATCAAGTGGTAAAATTGCCTTTTTACAACTACGTGATGGTTCTGGCTTTGTACAGGGCGTTGTTGTAAAAGAAGAAGTAGGCGAAGAAATTTTTGCAATTGCAAAAGGTATGTCCCAAGAAACTTCTATGTACATTACAGGAGAGGTTAAAGCAGATGAGCGTTCAAGCTTTGGTTGTGAGCTTGTTGTAACTGGTATTGAAGTGCTTCACGCTGCAACTGATTTTCCGATTACGCCAAAAGAACACGGTCCTGAGTTTTTAATGGATAACCGTCACTTATGGCTACGTTCTCGTAAGCAACATGCGATCATGAAAATCCGTAACGAAATTATTCGTGCAACTTATGAGTTTCTTAACAACACTAGCTTTACAAAAATGGACCCGCCAATTTTAACTGGATCATCTCCTGAAGGTACTTCTGAGTTATTCCATACAAAATATTTTGATGAAGATGCATTCCTTTCTCAATCTGGTCAGCTTTATTTGGAAGCGGCTGCGATGGCTTTAGGTAAAGTGTTCTCATTCGGCCCAACATTCCGTGCTGAAAAATCTAAAACACGTCGTCACTTAATCGAGTTTTGGATGATTGAGCTGGAAATGGCGTTTGTTGAATTTGAAGAAAACTTAGAAATGCAAGAACAATACGTGGAGCATATCGTGCAATCAGTTCTGGCAAATTGCAAATTAGATTTAGAGCGTCTTGGCCGCGATACATCTAAACTTGAAAATATTAAAGCACCATTCCCTCGTATTTCTTATGACGATGCCATTAAATTATTACATGAACAAGGATTTGACGATATTGAATGGGGCGATGATTTCGGTGCACCACATGAAACAGCAATTGCTAATTCATATGACAAACCTGTGTTCATCACATGCTACCCAGTAGGCATTAAGCCGTTCTATATGCAACCACATCCTGACCGCGATGATGTAGTATTATGTGCAGATTTAATTGCACCAGAAGGTTATGGTGAAATAATTGGTGGTTCTGAGCGTATCCATGACTTTGATTTATTAAAATCTCGTCTTGAAGAACATCATTTATCTTTAGATGCTTATGCATGGTATTTAGAGTTACGTAAACAAGGCTCTGTGCCACATTCAGGCTTCGGTCTTGGATTAGAACGTACAGTAGCATGGATTTCTGGCACGGAGCATATTCGTGAAACAATTCCATTCCCACGTTTATTAAACCGCTTATACCCTTAAGCAATTTAGGTTTTGAAAGTGTAAAATCAAAAAAGTCGCGTAGTGATATGTCTACGCGGCTTTTCTACTTACGATGGAAAAGGAGTCAAGTATAATATGAGCGCAAATAATAATCGACTCCGTACATGGACTGAGCAGAGAATGATTCAAATTCCTCAGCTTTTTTTTCAGTTTTATAAGGAGTTAAATATTGAGGATGATGAGGCACTTATTGTTATGCATTTACTTGCATTCAATATAGAGGGGAATGATTTTCCAACACCTAATGATCTAATGAACCGTCTAACAATGCCTAGCAATGACATTACTTCACGTCTACAGCGATTAATGCAAAAAGGTTTCCTAGAAATAACAAGCGACGTCGATGCAAGTGGCAAACTATATGAAAAATACTCGGTATACCCACTGTGGGAGCGTATTATGCAGATAATTGAAATGAAGGAACATCAAAAATCCGCAACATCACTTCGACAAGAAGAGGGGGAGGTTTTCCGATTATTTGAAGAGGAAATGGGGCGTCTTTTATCTCCTTTAGAGCTAGAAAAAATCGGATTTTGGTTAGATGAGGATAAGCACAGTCCGGCGCTTATTAAGGAGGCGCTTAAGGAGGCTGTGTTTGCTGGCAAGCTAAGTATTCGTTATATTGATCGAATATTACTGGAGTGGAAAAAGAAAAATATTACGACACCTCAGGCTGCACAGAAGCAAAGTGAGCAGTTCCGTGAAAAGCAAACCTTTAACAGACCGTCAAATCGTACAATGCAGCAAGAATCACAGTCGACAAATAAAGTACCGTTTTATAATTGGTTAGAAGAAAGAGAATAGGGGGCTTCCGACATGTTAATAAAAAAACAATGGGAGCATTGTCTAGCGGAAATGGACCGTATGTTCCCTGATGCACATTGTGAACTAGTGCATGACAATCCGTTTGAACTGACTATTGCCACGCTATTATCAGCACAATGTACGGATGTACTTGTAAACAAAGTAACGAAAACATTGTTTCAAAAATATAAAAAGCCTGAAGATTATTTAGCTGTATCCTTAGAGGAG
The DNA here is from genome assembly GCF_042755925.1 of Lysinibacillus sp. NPDC059133. NCBI lineage: Bacteria > Bacillati > Bacillota > Bacilli > Caryophanales > Bacillaceae > Lysinibacillus > Lysinibacillus sp. NPDC059133. The sequence goes on from NZ_JBHZDH010000001.1 coordinate 18,894, forward strand.
CTACAACAGGATATTCGCTCCATCGGCTTGTATCGAAATAAGGCGAAGAACATTCAAGCATTATGTCAACGACTATTAGAGGAATACGGGGGCGAAATACCAGCAAGTCGTGAAGCACTAGTGACGTTGCCCGGTGTTGGTCGCAAGACGGCTAATGTCGTGTTGTCTGTAGCTTTTGATATTCCTGCACTTGCAGTGGATACACATGTAGAGCGCGTGTCTAAACGATTAGGGCTTTGTCGCTGGAAGGATTCAGTATTAGAAGTCGAGGAGACAATTATGAAAAAAACACCGATGGACAAGTGGTCGAAAACACATCATCAGCTAATTTTCTTCGGTCGTTATCATTGTAAAGCTCAAAACCCTAACTGTCTCACATGCCCTTTACTTGATGATTGTAGAGAAGGACAAAAGCGTTTGAAAAAAGGGCTGGTGAAGGAATCATGAATGTAGAGGCAATCGCAAAGGAAAAAGTGGATGCTTGGTTTGTAGAATGGACGGAACTAGAGGCCAAAATTCATGCAGCTCATGATGCAAGGAACGGTGAAGCAAAAGGATTGATGGAAGAGGCCATTTTATTGTTTGAGCGTTTAGTGCAAGAAGCAGGCGATGAAGTATTGCCCATTAACGGTGTAGAACGATTAATCTTTATAAAAGCAAAGCCTGGCCAATATGCTTGTTATCGTCAGCTCGATGAATTATTTAAGGAAACAAAAAAACGAGCAGCACGACTACGCTTGCAAGCTGCAAAAAAGTAATACAGACGGATAGATTTAGCAAATTGAAAGAGATAAAAAAGCAGAGTAGCGTTGAAAAATAGAATGGGCAATGAAATCTAATAACGCGCTCCTAAATTTTTGGGGCCGTAAAATCTCTAGACGACTCTCTCCATTGTGATTGAGTCGTCTTTTTTTGATAGAAATTGAAATTGTTCCGATAAAAGTTAAAATTGTTCCGATAAAATCAGATTATGTTCCGATAAATCTTCAAAGTATTCCGATAAAAATGAACATCGGAACAGAAATCACCCCCTTGTTTTGCAGAAGATTTAATATGACACTTTAATTTTATTGACATATAGTTCTTCAATAACAAAAAAGCAGAGTAGCGTTAAGCTACTCTGCTTTTTTTTATTCAGTACTACCAGTACCATCATCCGGTACGGTTGGTTCAGTTGGTGTTGTTGGTGGCTGGCTACCATTATTGTTGCCATTGTTTCCTGGCGGGGTACCGTTATTTCCAGTATTGCCACTGTTGCCATTCCCATCGCCATTGCCATTGCCATTACCGTTACCGTTCCCATTGTTGCCGGTATTGCCATTGTTATCATTTCCGTTACCATTGTGGTTATCGTTGTCCTCGGTAGAGCCATTTTGGTCCGGTTCCGTTGGTTCCTCAACATCAGGTTCCTCAGGAGTATCTGGCTCTTTATCTTCTTCAGCCGTACCTGTTACTTGGAAGGTAGTTGTACCTGGTTTACTGCGTGTACCATCTACAACTGCTACGACTGAAATCGTGTAGTTGCCATCTTCCAGCATGTTGCTAACTGTTAAACCTTTGCTTTCCGTTTTACCAAGAGAAATAGTCTCTCCACCTTCTTTTTTAGCGGATACTTCGAAAGTTGTTGGTAGCGGTTCATTTGAATCCGGATTAAGCATTGCATCATGCTCCCAAGAAATATTGATAGATTGACCTTCTAAATCTAGGCTTGCACTTACATTGTAAGGTGTAGAAAGCTCTGGTACAGCGTATTCATTTGAAACTTCATTAGGCTCAGAACCACGTACAAAAAGCTCTGTTCGACGTTTCTCACTTGGAGTAAAACTACTTGCTAATTTAAGTGGCTTTGATCCTACTTCAATTGTAGCTTCCACAACTGAGTTTGGCTTTTTGAAACGTGGTGTTTCAACGTTCTGCGAAATATCTTGCATAATTTGTTTAAATAAATGTTGTGGTAAACGACGCTCATCCCAAGTTGTAATTGGATCAAAGTGTTCTTCATAACCACTCCAAATAGCGATTGAATAGTTTGAAGTATACCCAGCAAACCATGAGTCCGGTACACTTGTATCCGGTAAATTATGTTTGCTAAAATCAGCAGCTGCGTAGTTTGTTGTACCTGTTTTACCTGCGATATCTAATCCAGGTACATTGGCAGCAGTACCTGATGCATCCGGCTTATTGCCGACAACGTCACGTAACATATCTGTCACCATGTAAGCTGTATAATCGCTCATTGCTACATTAGACTCTGGTGTGTAGTCTTTTGTTGTTTTACCGTCACGGTAAACGATTTTAGTAATTGCATAAGGATCAGTGTAAACACCATTATTCCCAAATGCTGCATAGGAAGCAGCCATTTGCGTAGGAGACATCGTAATATCTCCACCACCGATTGCATCAGATTCATAAACATTTTTAGAATTAATACCTAAACGACCAACAAATTCTTTAGCTTTATCAATACCAACTTCTTGTAATGCTTTAACAGCTGGAACGTTACGTGAAGCATATAAAGCTTTACGTGCTGTCATTGCACCCATATATTTATTATCCCAGTTTGTAATGTTTTGTTTCGAATTAGTGTAGGTCATAGGTTCGTCCACAATTGTTTGACCTGTTGACCATTTTAGATTTTCAATTGCTGGTCCATAATCTAGTAATGGTTTTATTGTTGAACCTGGTTGATGTTTTAAATCATAGGCATAGTTCCAACCGCGTTCAGCCCCGTAATTGCGTCCGCCACCGATTGCTTGAATTTGACCAGTTTTCGTATCAATGACAGACACACCCGATTGAATCTTTTCGGACGGGAAGTTACTGTCATCATTCATAATGTTTTCAACAATTTGCTGAGCATTCGGATCAAGTGTTGTGTAAACTTTAATTCCTTCCGCCATTGCAGAACCATCGCCGTTACTCTCTAGCTCATTAATAACGACATCAAGGAAGGCGTCGTATTTAGAGCCAGCAAATTTTTGACGTGTCGCATCGTCAGCTAGACCAGCTTGAACGTTTACTTTCTTTGCTTCCTCCATCTCGGCTTTTGTAATTTTTTTATGTTGATACATTAAACCTAGAACAGTATTACGGCGTTTTTCTGCAAGTTCAGGATTTTTTAATGGATTGTAAGCATTTGGGCGCTGTACTAAACCTGCAAGTAATGCTTCTTCATCTAAACTTAAATCTTTTAGTTCTTTCCCGTAGAAATATTGGGCTGCTGTTCCGAAGCCATAAACACGACCTGACATCAGCATTTTGTTAAAGTACATTTCAAAAATTTCTTCTTTTGAATATTTACGTTCTAATTGGTAGGCAAGCCAAGCTTCCTGTGCTTTACGTTTTAATTTTTTCTCATTTTGTAAAAATGAGTTTTTAACAACTTGCTGTGTTAATGTAGAGGCCCCTTGTGCTCCGAAGCCATCACGGAAGTTAGCGAGTATTGCCCCACCAAGGCGATAAAAATCCATACCACCGTGCTCGAAAAAGCGTGCATCTTCCGTTGCAAGGATTGCGTTAACCATATCCTTAGGTATATCTTCATATTTTACATATTTGCGGTTTTCTGCACCAATTGTGGCAAATAAATCACCGTTTTTATCATAAAACTCAGAAGAAACGGGGTCCTTCAGTAATCTTTCATCTAATTCAGGTGCGGTACTCGCGTAATAGGCGAATAACCCAGCACCACCAATAAAACATGCAGCCATAATTGCTACAAGTGTTAGCGTAATGCGCTTAAACCATTTTTTCTTCGATGGTTTCGGAGCGCTTTTTTTATTTTTTTGAGCGAGAGCTTTTTGATGCTCACCGCGTGTTGGACGACGTTCAGTCATTCTACTATCTCCTCACTTTCAGAACCATGACTTTGTGCTTCAATGAGCTGTTGGATAATCGGTAAATAATCGATACGTGGATAATAGCTTGTAGGAATTTCAAAAGCTTCCTTTTCTATAGTTGAAAAGGGGATCGATTTACGTTCACCGTTTTCCATCGCTAGCCAGGCCTTTTGTAAAACATCGTATGGCACGATAAAATATCGTTCAAAAGCCGAGAAACGAACGATAACAAATGCCACGCCATTGTGTTCCGTCACTTGCTGCATATGTGTCATTTGATGTAAGTGAATATTCTTTAGCGGAAAACTGGTCTTTGAAGCTGTTTCCTTTGCATCAAAATCAATATAATGCCCGTTCCAAACACCGTTGTAATCTGTTGTTGATGGTGTTCGAAAATAAGCCTCACGAATAACTGCAGCACTTCGTGATGGGTACTCTACTTTGACGATTTGCACGGGAACAGGTTTCTTATGAATGATAGCAAGTCGCCTTTTTACATAATAATCGTTTGCTTCATTAATTTCATCTTCTAGTGTTTTACCTCGATTACTAAAAGAAAAATCTTTTTCTTTCCCCTTTTTTACCGTTTTTTGAACAGCAGGATTAGGGGAATACAATTTCCCATTCGGATAACGAATTGTCATTTAGTTCACCCTCTATAATACTGCTATTATACAATAGTTTACCATGATTAAGTAGCAGTTCTCTACTTCCATTAATAGTATGATTGACGCTAGATTATTTATGGTTAAATTTACCGACGAATGACCGATCGTTGGGCAATTTTCGCCTCCTAAAGTCGAAAAATATCAAGTGATTTAACTCGTTCTTTCACGCGAATCGTCAAAATAACTGATGAAATTTCCAAGCGGATTTATAGAAAAAACGGTACTCCACGTTAGCGTCTCTACTTGATTGCTATTTTGAAGACTAGAAAATTTAATAGACGAGTTCAATTAAATTTTATCGAAATACTTCTTCTTTCAGCTAACTTACGCTTATTTTGTCACGCATGAAGGTAATTTTATACATGCGAGGAATACATAAATTAAAGCAAAGGAGGCGTTATTTTGAACAAGTTAAAACAATTAGTTGCGCAGTTGGATCTGGTCAATCAATTACTGTTAACAAGAGTGTCTTTGGAAAACAATGCACAGAGCATGCATTTTTTTAAGCAGCTCAAATCTGTTAGCCAGAAAGTAAGCTTAGCAGAAAAGAACTGGCAAGTAAAGAATGCTTGTTCGCCTATTAGTAGTGAAAAATGATAGACTTTGGTACACTTATCTCATATGCAATTTAAATAACTCAATATGAGCATTTTTCATACATTATTTGCCACCGAGAGTGATATACCTTGAATAAACCTCATCGCCAAAAGTTTGGGATGTCATTTTCTTGAAAGATATGCCATTTAACTAAGCTGATTGGAGAGGTGAGTGGGCGTCTCCTTGGTCACAGATGAGACCTTGAAGAGAACCAGTAAAGGAATGAAGGCAAAAAGTATCATGTCCTGTGATAATGTCTTTATGACCAATATCATGCGCTGTCGTTACGTTTTCATATAGTCGGAACGGAAATTAAATCCCACGTTATGGTGATGAGCCATAAATAAAGGCTGTTTTACATCATTGGAGTAAAATTACTCATATAGCATAAATAATTTTCGATTTTAAAATAGCAGGTTCGGAAAATTAGCTTAAAATGATACTATGCGTTTACGTTAATGTAGATGATTCTTCATTTAAAGGATGGATCCAACCTAAATACAAAAATATTTAAAGGCCCATCACCAAAGTTGGGAAGTTCATTGGGGATCAGGTTATGGATGAACCTTGGAGCGAGGGAGAGTGGAATGAATGCCAACGTAGCCAATCCCACGTTATGGTGATGAGCCTTCATTAATGAAATGAGGTGCGAAATTGTTGTTAATACAGCAAACTTCCAAATTAATAGATGAATGTGAAAAATGTGTTGCACGCTTCTGGCAAATGCGTGAGGAGAATCGTACTCCCGACTTTTTTGAGGAGGTTAAGCCATACGCAGATATCATTCACCAACTTTTAAAGGAATGGCAACAAGAGGCGAATGTGTGGATTCAAAAAAATCGACCAAAATATATGCATACACAACAAATTGCTTCAGCGGTCGAATCGATGGAGCAATTTGTTGTGCAATCCTTTTATAAAGAAACAAGTAAAAAGCGTTTTTTAGATGCGATTCATTCAACCTCGTATACGTTGGAAATTTTCGAACGGGTAGTGAAGGAGACACAAACAGATGTTATCGAAAAAAAGGACCATCAGTGAACTGTTAAACGAGTGGAGATATGATGAAGAACTGAAGGAACGTATTTTACACTGGCAAACGCTTGAAGGGCGTGAAGCTAAATATGCTCCATTCCCAGGAAATTTACATCCTTCACTTGTAAAGGCTCTCCAAACAAGAGGGATAGAACAACTGTATACCCATCAACGTCAGGCATTTGATTACGCTATGGAGGGGGTTTCCTTTACTGCCGTTACACCAACAGCGTCTGGAAAATCATATTGCTACCATTTACCGGTACTTCAAAAAATACTAGAGGATAAAAACTCACGCGCTATTTATTTATTTCCAACGAAAGCTTTAGCGCAAGATCAAAAAAATGATTTAAATGAATTAATCGAACAAAGCGGTGAAGAAATTTTAAGCTATACGTATGATGGGGATACTGCGCCAGGCATTCGCCAAAAGGTACGTAAGGCAGGGCATATTGTGATGACAAATCCGGATATGCTTCATTCGGGGATTTTGCCACATCATACGAAATGGGTTTCACTATTTGAAAATTTGCAGTATATCGTCATTGATGAGTTGCATACATATAAAGGTGTGTTTGGCTCACATGTTGCGCATGTTATTCGAAGGTTGAAGCGTATTTGTGAGTTTTATGGGAGTAAGCCGATTTTCATTTGTACATCAGCAACCATTAAAAATCCGAAAGAGCTAGCAGAAACTTTAACAAATGAAAGTCATGCCTTAATTAGTGATTCAGGGGCGCCTGTTGGGAAAAAGACATTTCTTTTTTATAACCCACCCATTGTTCATAAAACATTTGGCGTGCGTCGTAGTGCTGTTTTGGAGGTGAGTGACCTCGCTAAAAGATTATATACAGCAGGTATTCAAACCATTATTTTTGCTAAAAGTCGTGTGCGAGTAGAAATGATTGTGACGTATTTAAAGGAACTAACACGCAATAAGCTTTTAGATGAGTCGGTGCGAGGTTATCGTGGTGGTTATTTACCCTCTGAGCGACGTGTTATTGAACGAGGGCTTCGTGATGGTACTATTCAAACAGTAGTTAGTACAAATGCACTGGAATTAGGCGTCGATATTGGCCAATTACAAGCATGTATCATGACAGGGTATCCGGGAAATATCGCGAGTGCTTGGCAGCAAGCAGGTCGTGCTGGTCGTCGTCAGGACGAGGCGCTAATTATTTATGTAGCGCAATCAGCAGCACTTGATCAATATGTAGTGAACCATCCACTCTTTTTACTAGGCAGTGCACCTGAGGAAGCACGTATTTATCCTGAAAATATGTTAATTTTAATGGATCATTTGAAATGTGCAGCGTTTGAGCTACCATTTTCCACGCATGATACGTATGGTGAATATGAGATTCAGGAGCTACTTGACTATTTAGCGGAGGAAGGCGTTGTGTTTAAAACGAGTGAGAAGTGGCATTGGATGAGTGACCGTTTTCCGGCTCATGATATTAGTCTTCGTTCTGCTTCGCAAGAAAACGTTGTGATAATTGATATGACTATCCCTGCACAAACAAAGGTTATTGGTGAAATGGATCGCCATAGTGCGATGACATTGTTACATGAAGAGGCTATTTATTTGCATCAGGGCATTCAATTTCAAGTCGAAAAGCTTGATTGGGACGAAAAGAAAGCCTTTGTACGAGAAGTAGATGTCGATTACTATACTGACGCTAATTTAGCGGTCGAGATGAAGGTGCTAGAGGAAGATCGGAGCCGCGATTATAAAGGTGGTATTATTGGCTTCGGTGATGTTGGCTTGGTCGCACAGGCAACGATATTTAAAAAAATACGCTTCGGTACACATGATAATATCGGTTCGGGACCTATTCATTTACCACCAGATGAAATGCATACAAGTTCGTCTTGGTTATCATTCTCTGCGCTAGAAAAATGGTCGGAGGCCGAGCTTACGGACGCCATGACTGGTGCTGCTTATGCGATGAACGCATTCATTCCAATATTCATTCAATGTGACAGTAGCGATGTAGCAGTTGTCCCTCAGGTAAAGGCAACTCATAATGAGCAACCGACATTTTTTGTTTATGATAAATACCCTGGTGGCATCGGCTTAAGTGAAAAGGTATATGATTTATGGGAAGATTTATTAACTAAGACATTGGAGCATGTAGCAGGCTGTGCTTGTGAATCAGGTTGTCCATCATGTATAGGGGCTCAGGATAGCTTAGAACAAGCGAAGAAAAAAGTAATAGAGTTACTTCAAATTTTAAATTAGAGATAAAAAGAGGGCATGAGAGGAAAAAGTCTAGCACTATTCCATCATGCCCTCTTCTAGTTTACGAAATTGGAAAGATGCTTTAACGCAACTGTTGAATATCGCTCACAGGAAAGGTTTATAAAAAAGCAGCACCAAATAAAAAATGATGCTGCCCCATGCAATTCATACTAATTATTTTGTTGTAATAAATACAGCGTCATCAAAAGTAATATCTGCACCTAGTGCTTCGCTTACAAAACGTAAAGGCACCATAGTTGTTCCTTTATAAATTTCAGCTGCATGATTTAAATTAATTGTAGTTGTAACGCCGTTTGAATTAACGTAAGCTTTTTTATTTCCAACGCCAATGACAATTTTTTTATTACCTTTGTAGGCAGTCACTTTTTTTGTTGCATTGTCATAAGTAACAGTTGCACCAAGTGATACAAAAATAGCTTTCATAGGAACTAAAGTTGTTCCGTTTTTAATATAAGCACTTGGGTTGTAATATTGCTTAACATTATTGATATATACATCTACAGTTGTTAGTACTGGTTGTGGTGTACTTTGAGATGTTGGTTTTTTGGAATTTGTATTGGTAGAAGGTGCTACCTCGTTGGCTTTATTATGATAATGATACCCTGAGCAAAGACCTTTTGCTTTAGACTTTTCAGAACAGTTATGACCACCATTACTATCAAGACGACCTGGGTGTGCATCAGCCGTTAATGATGTCGCCATAAACAAAGACAACATTGTAATAAATAAAACTAATTTCTTCATGAATATCCTCCTATTAATAAAATATGGAATTATTATACTACAAAATGGATTATATTAACATGATTTTATTGCAAAAATTAGTTTTCGCGTGGAATGGATCTTATAAGCATTGATTTATTCAAAGTGTCGTTCTCATATTTGTTCAAAGAAAATAGACAACAATAATAGTTATCTATTAATCTTCAAAGCCTAGGTACTCAATTTATTTTTAAGTCTGGGCTTTTTTTATATTATAGGAGTTAATTTCATAATTCTAATCCCTTTAGCATCAGGGGTTCTGAAACAATAAAAAACGGGCACCTCCCCAAATTCGGTATAATGGTAGCGACCAAACTAAACCATACTGAATGAGGTGAATGCCCTATGACTATTGTAAAACAAATGAGCCTATTTGACATCCAAGAATTATTGGAAATGGAAAGTTCCCGTCGTTTTGATGCGATTTTTGCCACTTTCGACGTGCAACCTATTTTTCAGTTGTTTTTAAAAAGGACATTGCGTGGTGCCCCACGTGAACTAAACTATGGTGCGATGATTCAATCACTGATTATTCGCATTGTCGAGCGTATTCCAACGATCAAGGATTTAATCAAACGTTTGGTCAATGATCCTTTATTCCGTTTAGATGTGGGTTTCTTGTTTCGGATGTTGTGCCTTCTGAAGCGTCTTATTCCCGTATGATCGACGTCATTAGTCAATCAGATGTCCTTGATTACATGCAAGATACATTGATTCAAACAGCCTTTATAGAAGGGTTTCTTTGTGATGAGCACCTTGCGATCGATGCCACACATTTCGAATCACGCGATGCAGCGAAGCCTTCTGAGAAAAAAGAGCCTGCACCGCCCAAAAAACGCGGACGAAAATCGAAAGAAGAACGCGAGGATTGGCTTACGAAACAAGCAGAAATCGAAGCCAATCAGTCGACTTATGAAAAAGAAATTAGGCATCAAATCGATACACCACTGGAGACACTGTGGCAAGATGCGCCCATCGAACCGAATTGGGGCACCAAAAAGAACAGTGACGGCAAAAATACGTTTTGGTTTGGCTTTAAAGGTCATCTCGCCGTGACAACAAAAGGGCAATATATCGTTGGACGCCTCATGACATCTGCCAATTTGTCAGATAGTAAAGCCGCGATTCCTCTTTTAAAGAAAGTAGAGAACCAATTTCCTGAACATTTCACGACCGCTATATTCGATGCAGGGTATGATTATGAACCAATTTACCGTCAGCTACATAAGTATCAAATGCGTGCAGTCATTCCCTATAATGTCCGTAATGAAGGCGAATATCTTGAATTTGATGAGAATTTCAGACCGACATGTGTACGTGAACATAGCTACCGTTACGACAGCTTCGATGAAAAGTACCGCACACTAAAATTCACAAGACCAAAGGAATGTGCAACCTGTCCGTTACGTAATGATTCCCTCTGTCAGAAGAGTATCAAAATCAAATGTGACAAGGATTTACGGAAATTCACGTATCCAGCACGTGGCTCTGAACTTTGGAAACAACTTTATAAGGAACGTACCGCTGTAGAACGTGTGAATGCTTATTTAAAACAATATTTTCAGTTAAACAACATCCGTCATAGAACAGGAAGAAAAGCCAAACTTCATTTCAACCTGGTGACGTTTATTTATAATGCCTGCAAGTTGGCAGTGGATCGTCTAAATGCTTTATTACAAGTACAAACTCAAGCAGCATAGATTTTAAAAACGTAAGTTTTCTTCAAAGGAGCAGTCTAAGCTCTTGGAACATATGATTTATGAAATTGATTCTATAGGGGTATTTATTCATAAATTTTTGAGATTTAGTGCTTTTTACGGAAGTGTACTGTTAATTTATTTAGTCGTTAGAATATTTTTGGGGAACATCATTTTTAAACTTCTTAGCCTCTGATGATTTTTTTCTCCAATATCTAAAGCATCATTATTAACTAAGTTAAATTTACCTAAATTATTATTAATTAATGCATACTGTCCTATTGAGTTTTGTTTTAAAAACAAAATGTAAGAACTTTTTTCCTTGAGCTCTTTATAATGGTTGGTGACTAACTTTCTCTTCCCTGTACTTCGCCCTACAATTCCAACGGGTTCAATAATACTCTTTAGTTGGAGATGCGATAATAATGAAATCTGCCGCAGCATCCAGTTCTTCAGAAGTTTTAAATGTTATTTCATTTGCGTCTACCTGAACCTCTGGAATCGGTTTTATTATCTTCATTATTAATAATAAAGATAAAAAGATTATGAGTGTAACAACTATTAGTGTGATAACGCGTTTCGAAGTAGTGTTCAGCATACTACCCCCAAAAAATTTATCCACTTCCTAATTAATTCTTTCTAGCTGATTCTGGACGCAATTTATGCCGAGGCATAAATGATCAAGAAGTGTCCAATTTCGTGAGCAGCATTAGAGACAATTCCACTATATTCCAATTTATAATTATTCATTGTATTATAATACATCCTAACTGTACCGTATAACCAATCATCGTCCACGGAGGCTTCATAAGTATAGCCCTTTACATTTACCCGCTAAAAGCTGTTCTGAAGCGAAAGGGAAGTGACAAGAACACTCGACTAGCTTTACTACTTTTACCTTCTCTTTGTGCAGAAGCTAAAAGAGCGTTATGATTACAGTATGTGAAGAAATAATACTAAAAGTTTTAGCAATTTAATATGCAGAAAATGAGTGAAGATAATGTCTTACGAAAATAAAATTTTACAAATGAAAAAAATGCTCGGTAAAAAAACGACAACAACTTTAAAAAAAGAGATTAAACCTGCTTATCAAAAACCTGTTGCTCCAAGCTATACTGAACGGTGGGAAAAAGCGGGACTGACAGTTGTAGAAAATGAATTTGGTATTGTTTTTAAACGACAGGTGCGTTATCCATTTAGTTATCAGCATGGTGATTATAAATTGCAGTCATTTTTTGATGCATTAGTAAAATGGCAAGAGGCAAAGTTCGAACATCCATATGCGTTAGAAATGAATGAAAAAGTATTGTTTTTTGATACGGAAACGACTGGCTTAAAAGGAGTAGGCACACAAATTTTTCTTTTAGGCTTTTTAGCAGTATCAGAGGAAGATGAAAGCTTTATTTTAACTCAATATGTTTTAGCGGATCCAGCTCATGAGGCAGCGTTACTTTTTGAATCAAAGCTTTGGCAAAAAACAGCGACAGTTATTACTTACAATGGAAAAAGCTTTGACTGGCCGCAACTTGAAACACGTTGGACGCTCCACCAAAAAGAATTACCTAAGCTACGTACACAGCGGCAAATCGATTTGTTGCATAGTTCAAAGCGTTTATGGAAAAATGATATGGAAAGAATGAAATTAAAGTCTGTGGAAGAAGAGAAGCTTGGCTTTTCCCGCATTGGAGATATACCTGGATATCTTGCACCAATTATTTATTTAGATGCCGTCAAAAGCGGTGCTCCAGATGCACTGATGAAAGTCCTTCTTCATAATGAATGGGATTTACTTTCACTTATTACGCTTTATGTTCATTCTACAAATTTGCTATTTGAAGAGACGAGTGAAGAATCGGCGAAAACATTTACAAATATTGGTAAATGGTACGCCGATTTAAAAGAGAGTTCGCAGAGCGTAAAGGTTTTAGAAAAGGTTACGACCCAATTTGATGCACTTGAAGCAGGAAATGCACAATATTATTTGGCGATACAGCATAAAAGAAATAAAAAGTTTAGTGAAGCGATCGATGCATTTGTGGCTTCTCTACATTTCGTTGATCAACGAAAAAAGTTGCATGTATTAGAACAGCTAGCTATGATATATGAGCATCAAATGAAAGAATATGACCAGGCCCTTTATTATACGCAAGAGGGTATAAAACTAATTAAGAAGAATGAGCAATGGAGAGTAGAACAAAAGCAAAAATGGGGAATTTCTTGGGAAAAGAGGTTACTCCGGTTAGGCAATAAGAAATAATTTCCCGGGTAAGCGCAAAAAACGACAAGTTTTGCCTTACAATTGATATTTTCAGACGATATAATGTGATGAAGTATGCTATAATGAAACGACGTAGTGTGAGGAAGGGCGATGTGAATGGATATTAAATTAACGTCAAAAATGATCCTTGAAAAGGAATTTAAGAAAAACTTTAAAGGCTACAATGTAGAAGAAGTCGATTCATTTCTTGATGAGATAATACAAGACTATGAAGCGTTCGAAAAAGTGGTGGCCCAACTTCGTGAAGAAAATAAACAGTTAAAAGAAGAAATTGATAATACGCCTAAGAGACAACCTGTCGCATCGACATCTGGTACGACAAACTTTGATATTTTAAAACGTCTTTCTAATTTAGAGAAACACGTCTTTGGTAGTAAGTTGTACGAATAAATTTTGTCAATTATGTTGTGTTTATCATAAAACTCTAGTATAATCTTTTTTATCATCATGAAATTCTGGTAATCGCTGCGGCGCTAGACGTCGTAGAGGAAAGTCCATGCTCGCACGGTTCTGAGATGACCGTAGTGTTCGTGCTTACTGAAAAAATAAGGTAAGGCAGCTGTAAAAGCTGACGGCGGAAGGAAAACCTAAGTCTTAAGGATATGGTTGAAACTTCCTGAAAGTGCCACAGTGACGTAGCTTGCTTGGAAACATGCAAGGTGGAACGAGGTAAACCCCACGAGTGAGAAACCCAAATTATGGTAGGGGCACTCTCTAAAAGGAATTGAACGGATAGAGGGACAGAGTTCGCTCTGTAGATAGATGATTACTACCCGGTCGTACGAGGCGATAGCTGTTTGAGTACTCGGGAACAAAACATGGCTTATGGAATTTTTTGATGCTTATTTATGAAATGACAAGCGCTCTCCAATTTGGTGGAGAGCTTTTCTTTTGACTATAGTAAGAAAAAGTTACTTGTTAATCATGTCTAGACATGCGCGATATACGTTTGAGAATAAGGCTGTACACTGTTGGTCATGCTTCTGTCGCTACGATTCGAAACAAAAACATCTAGATTAATTATGCCTCGGCATAATTGCGTCCAGAATCGGCTTTGTGCTTAGGCCTGCACGATGCAGGTCAGTTAGCCGTTATCGCATGGATGCGATGATTTTAGGCTAACATCCCCTAAGAACTCCTTTTCGATTCTGTGACATCCGCCGGAGGCTTTAACTTCTTTCAGCGGGTGTTTGGGCACACGCTGAAAAGTAGCTTAAATCCGCATTTATCTCCCCCTAAAGAGGTGGGAGACTTTTGCACCTGTCGCTTCGCTTTGGTACAAAAGACATTTGTAGCTGACGCTTTACTTTCGCTACAGAAAACATTTGCTGAAAGAAGTTAAACGATTATCGCAACGATGTACATATTGTCTACATAAGAGTAGACTGGCGCAAAAGCGCTTTTCTAAAAAAAGTAGTAAAGAGAGATAGGATGGAGCGGAATCATGAGCGGAGTGAACGATAGTCTGGAGAAGCTAAATTCGATTTCCAAGTATCCTATTGCCTTAATGACAAAGATCTTCGAAAATGTATCTGAAGGCATCATGATCACGGATAAGTATAAAAGAATAGAATTGGTCAATCCTGCATTTGAATTTGTAACTGGCTATAAGCGTGATGAAGTGATTGGAAAAACGCCAGCCGTTCTACAGTCAGGTGTACATGAATTGCAATTTTATTTAGATATGTGGCAAAAGATACGACAAGAAGGCATTTGGCAGGGGGAAATATGGAATCGTCGTAAAACCGGAGACGTATATCCAGAATGGTTAACAATTGTTGGTGTAGCCAACGATGAGGGAGAGATGACAAATTACTGTGGCATTTTCTCAGATTTGTCTGAAAGAAAGATCGTAGAAAATGAACTAGAAAAGCGTTTGTTAACTGACTCATTAACGGAAGTATCCAATCGATTTGCTTATATTGAAAGAATGGATAATCTATTAGAATCAACTTCTGCAATTTCTCATTCAGTACAGCATGCAGTCTATTTTTTAGATTTAGATCGATTTAAGCAAATTAATGATACGTTAGGTCATGCTGTTGGAGATACCATTCTAGTAGAAGTAGCAAAGCGCTTAAAAACATTGTTAAAAAATAAAGATATCATTGCTAGATACGGCGGTGATGAGTTTATTATTACGTTGACAAACGTAAAAAATGCCAAAGAAGCTGCAAATTTTGCTGAACAAATTATTGGGATTATTGAACAGCCTTTGGATATTAATGGTCAAGATATTTTTATTTCTACAAGTATTGGTATCAGTATGTATCCAATAGATGGTGAAACAACAGAGCAATTGATTCATTGTGCCGACAAGGCAATGACTTATTCGAAAAAGAATGGTCTTAACGACTATGCTTTTTATTTTGATGAATTGAAGACTGACTCTCAGCGTGTTTTATTATTAGATTCAGAACTACGGAGAGCTATTGAAAACCGAGAATTTGAGCTGCATTTCCAACCTAAAATATCTGTGGAAAATGAAGAGATTCAAGGGTTAGAGGCTCTTGTACGTTGGAATAGTGAAAGATTGGGATTTGTCTCGCCAGCAGAATTTATTCCTTATGCAGAGGAAACCGGATTAATCATTCCTTTAAGCGAAGTAATTATAGAAAAAGCTTGTGAAGCAGTGATAGAGATGCGTCAATCTGGCTATAAGACTCCAGTTGCCATCAATATTTCCAGCATTCACTTTAAGCAACAAAACTTTTTAGACTCTGTTCAAGCAATATTAGAGCGTTATAACACACCTGCTAACAATTTTGAAATCGAAGTTACAGAACGAACAGTGATGAACAGTGCAAATGAAACGGTTAGCAAGCTTGTGCGACTCAAGAAAATGGGCTTTAAAATTTCGATAGACGATTTTGGGACAGGCTATTCGTCTCTTAGTTATTTAGTTCGTTTCCCCCTTGATTATTTAAAAATCGATCGAAGCTTTATTCAGCATATTGGCTCACTCGATGAAAAACAGGCAGTAGTGGATGCGATTATTCAAATGTCGCATCGCTTAAAAATGAAAGTTGTTGCTGAAGGTGTAGAACAAGCACAACAAGTGGATATACTACGTAAAATGAACTGTGATATAATCCAAGGCTATTATTACAGTAAACCTTTACCGCTTCACGAACTTATGGAGTTTCTAGAGTATTGGGAAATTGAACATCAAGGAAGGAATTAGTGTATGGCAAACTATAAATTAGTAGCAACTGCTGCAATGGGATTAGAGTCGATTGTAGCACAAGAGGTACAGGCATTAGGCTATGAAACAACAGTCGAAAACGGCAAAGTGTATTTTGAAGGTGACGAAACGGCCATTGCACGAACAAACTTATGGTTACGTGTAGCAGACCGAGTAAAGATTGTTGTAGGACAGTTTCCGGCTAAATCTTTTGAACAATTGTTTGAAAGTGTAAAAGCTTTACCTTGGGAAAAATATTTACCCGTTGATGCAGCTTTCCCAGTATCGGGGAAGTCTGTTAAATCCAAATTATTTAGTGTACCAGATTGTCAGGCTATTACTAAAAAAGCAATTGTTGAGCGTATGAAACATCATTATAAGCGTTTAGGCTTTTTAGATGAATCTGGTGCAACTTATAAAATTGAAGTTTCAATCTTAAAAGATGTGGCTACACTTACTATTGATACATCGGGTGTGGGCTTGCATAAGCGTGGTTATCGTCAAGCGCAGGGCGAAGCACCATTAAAAGAAACATTAGCAGCGGCACTCGTACAAATTTCAAAGTGGAATCCGAATCGACCGTTTGTTGATCCATTTTGTGGTTCGGGCACAATTGCTTTAGAAGCAGCAATGCTTGGACAAAATATTGCACCGGGTTATAATCGTGAATTTATTTCAGAGGAATGGCCATGGATGAAGGCGAAAATTTGGGATGCAGTGCGAGATGAAGCAGATAGCATAGCGAACTATGATCAACCATTAGAAATTTTCGGGTCTGATATCGATCATCGCATGGTGAGTATTGCACAAGAAAATGCACTAGAAGCGGGCTTTGGTGATATGATTACGTTCAAGCAAATGCAAGCACGTGATTTTACAACACAGCTAACAGATGGTGTTATGATTGGTAATCCACCATACGGGGAACGTATTGGGGACATTGAGATCGTGGAGCAGGTCATTTGTGATTTAGGAAAAGTCATGAAAAACTATCCGACTTGGTCTGTGTACATGCTATCCTCAATGAAAAACTTTGAGGAACTGTACGGTCGTCAATCGACAAAGAAACGTAAATTATTCAATGGCTTTATTGAAACGAATTATTACCAGTTCTGGGGACAAAAGTCTAAAAGAGATTAACGAATGATAACGGAAGATAAGATTTTTTCTTATCTTCCGTTTCGTCGCGTATAATAGGACCAGATAGTTAGAGGGGGAACGTCAATTGCGTAAATCTTTACCATTTGTATTAACGAAGGACCGCTCATTTTTTGAGTCATTAGGTGACTGGATGGGGGACGTCCTTTACGATGAATTACCTGAAAAGGGCTTTGAATGCCGTGATGAGCAAATTTTTATGGCTTATCAAATCGAGCAGGCCCTAAAAGAGAAAAACGTGCTTTTTGCAGAGGCTGGGGTAGGGACTGGTAAAACAATTGCCTATTTACTACCAGCTGTATCTTATGCACGCTATACTGGTAAACCAGCCCTGATCGCATGTGCTGATGAAACCTTAATTGACCAGCTAGTAAAAGAGGGCGGCGATATTTATAAGCTACAAAAAACGTTAGGTCTTGAAATTGATGTACGCCTAGCAAAGTCACGAGACCAATATTTATGCTTAAAGCGTTTTGAGGAAGCCGAAAAAGTAGAAACCGATGAATGGATCGATGATATTTCGTTTTCTATTCCTGATGGAGTATATGCACAGGGCTCGATGATTGCAATACAACCTTATGGTGAGCGCAGCGATTATCCAACAGTCAGTGATGAAGATTGGCAAAAAGTAAATTACAACTCGATTATGCAGTGTTCAGTATGTGACCTACGAAATCGATGTGGTCAAACATTACATCGAGCACATTATCGTAAATCAGCGGATCTCATTATTTGTTCACAAGATTTTTTGATGGAACATTTAGCTACAAAGGAGTCACGTGAACGTGAAGGGCAATTAGCTTTATTGCCGGAAGTATCAATGATGGTGCTAGACGAAGGTCATTTATTAGAGTATGCTGCACAAAAAGCAATGACGTATAAAGTACAGGCGACAACAATTGTTCAATTGTTAGAGCGTTTAATGGTAGATGGTGTGCGAGAACGTACATTATATGCAATGGAAAAATTACAAGATGACCATGAGCTATTTTTTGACCAGCTACGAGATGATTTAGTCGCTTCAGAAGAAGACCGTAAACGTATTAATAAATCGCCAAATCTGTTGAAATACGGGAAACAACTTATTCATGATGTCGAAACATTACTTGAGGAATTTGTCTTTGAATCAGAGATGTATATGATTCCGGAGTATGAATTAAATATGGCAGAGGAGTATTTAGAACAATACGAGGCTTCTTTACGTATTTTTGTAGCACAGGGAGATGCAGTTGACTGGTTAGAGGAAACGGATGGGGAAGAAACACTTGTCATTATGCCGCGTCTCATCACAGAAGTGTTAGAAGAGAAATTATTCTCTAAAAAACTTCCAATCATATTTTCTTCAGCAACTTTATCAGTCAATAAAGATTTTTCATATATTGCCTATAGTTTAGGGATTCGTAATTATCAATCGTTTTCTGTTCCCTCTCCATTCGATTATGAAGAAGTTATGCGTATTTATTTACATGAGCTATCTCAAAAGCAGAAAACGGCACGGGTTCAACAGCTATTACGTGATGGTGAAAAAACATTAATTTTATTTAAATCAAAACAAGCAATGTTAGATTTCAAAGCGGAACTACCTCTTATGGAACGAATGTATGTAGCGTTCGAGGGGGACCGTGAACTATCAGGAATTGTTCGTGATTTCCAAGAAGGCACGATCAAAACATTATGCTCCTATCATTTATGGGAAGGTCTAGATTTGCCGGAGGAGGCATTAACTCGGGTTATTATTTATGATTTACCTTTCCCTCCACATGATCCATTATTTGATGCGAAACGTACATTTGCAGAAAATCCATATGAAGAAGTGGAATTACCATTTATGCAACTTCGTTTACAGCAAGGAATGGGGCGTTTAATTCGTACTTCAAACGACCGCGGAGATATCCATATTTTGCTGAATGAAGAAGAGGCAAAGCAGCGTGAAACATTTGGAAATATTTTAGCTGTTACACCGGAAATATTGTAGAAAAAAGCGAGATTGCACCTGTTGCAGTCTCGCTTTTTTTATATATTAAAATAACGTTCTTATCGTGAGATAGCGATGGGTTTGAAAAAAGTGTTGAATATTTCTCTTTTAGGCTATATAGTTCTATGTAATGCAACGAAAATTATTAAAATAAATTATTTTTTTTATTGAAAATAATTTTGCAAAAGGTTTATAATTAATGATGACAAGAAATTTTAGAATAATCAAAATTAATATTTGGTTATTCTGTGATAGGGGGTTTGAGCCTGTCGAACATTCAATCATTGTGTCGAAAATATACGAGCTTATCTGCAACAGATATAGAAAAGTTAAAAGAAATAGAAGCAACATTATCGTACTATGCTGAGTTGACAGATTGTTATATGTTCATAGATTGTATGATGGAAAACTTACCGCATGCAATTGTTGTGGCAGAGGCATTCCCAAAAACAGAAAGAGGCTTATACGAAAAATCTGTAATTGGCAAATTTGTCTTTGAAAGCTTTGAGCCAGCAGTATTTGCTGCTTTTAAAAATAAGGAAAAATCGTCAATGACTAGAGCGATCACACAGGAAGGTATAACGGTTGAACAAAACGTTGTTCCTCTCTTTAATGACCAACAACAAGTTATGGCAGTGTTAATCCAGGAAAAAAAGGTGGATATGCAAACAACACCTAAAGATGATTTTCAACAGATGCCTTTTGCGTTAATTGAGCATATTGTAGAGCCAAATGCTCAACCGATTCCAGTAGTTTCTGATTTGCTAGTGGAATCAGTTATTCTCACAAATCATGAAAATAAAGTCATCTATAGCAATCCTGCAGGCTACCGATTTATATCGGAGCTATCCGGGCTGAAACATTTTGATAACGTTGCATTGGATAAGATTTTACCTTTTTTACAGGAGGTCTATGATAAAGGCGATGATGTCTTTTTCTTAGAAATTACAATTGATCGTAAATCCTTTATTGTGAAGAAAATTCCTATTCGTAATCAAAACGATAAAGTGACACTCCTCATAATTCATGATCTTACAGAGCTTAAGCTGAAAGAAAATGAATTAATGATGAAAACATTTGCTATAAGGGAAATTCACCACCGAGTGAAAAATAATTTACAAACAGTTACAAGTCTCTTGCGCTTACAAATGAGAACTGACTTGTCAGCTTCAAATGCAAGTGCTTTTCAGGAGGCATTAAATCGAATATATAGTATTTCATCTGTTTATGAACTTATTTTAGAAAATGAGGATAATGCTGAAGAGAAAGTAGACATTATCGCATTGTCTAAAAAGATTGGACATAAAATGGTTGGGACATCCAACACATCATCTATTCAATTAACCTTCCATCACGATAATATACAGTTATTTTGTCATTCTAAAAAAGCTGTTTCGCTCGCTTTGATCATCTGTGAGCTACTGCAAAATGCAATGAAATATGCTTTTATAGGTCGTGAAGAGGGAACAATCGATATCCGATTTCAACAGGATGCTTCCACTATTTCACTTCATATTTCTGACAACGGCGTTGGAATGCAAGAGGTGAAGTCATCATTTGGAATGGAGATTATTACAAGGCTTGTTGAATATGATTTAGTTGGCACATTTTCAATTATCCCTAGTGAACAAGGTACACATACTCAAATCCAGTTCCCTGTAAGTGAGGAGGTATTTATCCTAAATGACTAGGAAAGTTATGATTGTCGAAGATGAGTCGCTTATTGCAATTGATTTGAAGTTTATGCTAGAGGATCATGGCTACGAAGTAGTAGCGCAAGCGAATAATGGGGAATCAGCAATTGAGTTGGCTTATACATATAAGCCACAGTTAATCTTAATGGACATTAAAATGCCAGAGCTAGATGGTTTAAAGGCAAGCAAAATTATTGAACAGCAGCTAGGTATACCGGTGCTATTTATATCCGCATATAGTGAAAAAGAATTGTTAATGTACATGAAGCAGGACAATGTTTTAGGCTATGTTATGAAACCGTTTTCTGAGAAGAATGTCCTTCCAGCGTTGGAAGTGGCATTTCACCAGATTGATAAGTTCAATCGTCTAAACGGGGAATTGCTGCATAAGCAAACTGAATTAGAAAAGCGAAAAATAATCGAACGAGCAAAAGGTTTGCTCATGCAGTCAGAGAACCTTAGTGAGGATGACGCTTATAAAAAAATTCGCAGTGAGAGTATGCAGACTCAACAGGAAATGGTGCTTATTGCAAGGCGCATTATCAATACCTTACAAGTAAATAGTTAAGCAAAGACGCTTTAAAGAGATTTCCTCTTTAAATGCGTCTTTTTTTTATAAATTAATTAAAGGGGGGAATGAGAAGGATGGCAATGGTAGGAACGGTTATCGTTTATATTATTATGATTTGTGCAGTTTTAGGAGCAATTGGAGCAATTCGAGATGCTGAATATGGAATCGGTAAAGAGTTTATGAATGGTATTCATACGGTTGGACATATTTTTGTACCTGCTGCAGGGATCATGGCAGCTATACCTTACTTAACGTGGTTTATAAGTCATTTTATTAGTCCGATTTTTGAATGGATTGGTGCTGATCCAGCGATTGCAGCAACGACAATTTTAGCGTCGGACATGGGAGGATATCAATTAGCAAATGCGTTAAAAGAGTCCTATGAAGGATGGGTCATGGCTCTAGTTGTCGGATTTATGTCAGGTGCAACAATTGTGTTCTCTATTCCAATGGGTCTTGCCATGTTAGATAAGCGGGATCATAAATATATGGCTTTAGGTATTATGGCGGGTGTTTTAACAATTCCGATTGGCGCATTTATTTCTTCTATTTTGATTGTGATGTTTAATACAGATGTTCGAGAAGTAATTAGTACAACAGCGGCACCAACATATGTTTTTGCCATATCTGTTTTACAAATATTAATTAATTTATTGCCTTTATTTATTTTCGTCGTATTAATTGCGTTAGGTCTAAAACTAATTCCAAATGGCATGATCAAAGGTTTCATGATTTTTGGACGTGTGATGGATGCTGCTATCAAGCTTGTGCTAGTGTTCTCGATTGTAGAAATTTTCACAGGTATTTTTACAAAGGTTTTTGGTGCATGGGGCTTTGATCCGATCATGGCAGATAAAGTCGATCAATTCCGGGCACTAGAAACAGCTGGATACATCGGTATTATGCTAGCGGGTGCATTCCCAATGGTGTACTTAATAAGAAAATATGCATCGAAACCTCTAGAAGCAGCAGGTGAAAAATTAGGCCTATCGTCAGTAGGGAGCGCAGGTATTTTAGCGACAATTGCTAATATTTTAGCCATGTTTACACTTGTTCGACATATGCCACCGAAAGATAAGGTCATTAACATTGCCTTTGGAGTTTGTTCAGCATTCCTTCTAGGAGATCATTTATCATTTACGGCTAACTTCCAACCGACCATTATTTTACCTGTTATTGCTGGCAAGTTTTTAGCGGGTGTTATCGCAATTATATTAGCCTATAAGCTATCTGTTCCAACCGCTCTAAGGCTAGAACAAGAGGATCGCAAGGCAGGCATTATTAAAGAAGGTGAATATCTAACAGAGCAAAAGTCTTGACTAAATGAACAATGAACTAGAAAGAGGTGATGACGTGTGAGTGAAGAAAAGAAACGGTTTATTCAGGAGTTTGTGCCAGGAAAGCAACTAACATTAAGTCATCTAATTGCAAATCCTGACCCTGATATGTTTCAAAAGTTAGGTATTCAAGAAGCAGGTGCACTAGGCATCATGACATGTACACCGAGTGAGACAGTTATTATCGCAGGAGATTTAGCAACAAAGGCAGCCAATGTAAGACTAGGATTTCTAGATCGCTTTACTGGCAGTCTCGTTATTGTTGGCAGTGTCTCCGAGGTTGAAATGGCAATGTTAGAGATTAATCGTTTTCTATCAGAGAAGCTAGGCTATACACCATCAAAAATAACGAAGTCATAGGATGTGCCGTATGAAAAATCGAGTAATGATCATAGGTGGTGTGCAAGCAGGTAAGTCGACACTGATGAATGCGTTATTGGGGAAAGATGGACAAGCCAATAAAACACAGGCGCTCGTTTATGATGATTGGATTGTTGATACACCAGGAGAATATCTAGAAAATCCGATGTATTACAGAAGCATTATGGCAACATCGCTTGAAGTGACACATGTGATTTATTTGCAGGATGCCACGTCATCAAGGAGTGTTTTTCCTCCGCAATTTAGCTTAGGAATTCCGAAAATACAAATTGGTGTCATTACAAAAATTGATGCACCACATGCAGATGTAGAAAGAGCAACAGCTTTATTACAAAATGTCATGACGCATGGTCCAATTGTGAAAACCTCTTCGTGGCAAAAGCTTGGTATTGGGTTTATTGCGCCACTTATTCAGCTCAATTCTGACGAAGAAATTCGCCAATTTGTGAAGGATCGTGATAGTCCTTATCTCATGTATTGCCCTTAAGTGGCGAGAGGGGGAGAGTAAGTTGAAGGCAGAGAAAATTTATAGTGCAGGCATTGATATTGGTACAAGTACAACAAAGATGGTTGTCAGTAGTTTTCTGTTGAAAAACGTTGCAGGTGTAACGCATGTGCCACGCATAGAAATTATTGAAAAAACAGTTCTACATCAAAGTCCTATTATTAAAACACCGTTTATCAATAAAGAAATTATCGATATGGAAAAAATCGAGCAATTTATTTTTCAGCAATATCAATTGGCCCAAATTTCACCAGCAGATATTGCAACAGGTGCCATTATCATTACAGGCGAAACTGCAACAAAGGAAAATGCCAGCGAGGTTGTTCATGCGATTGCAGATTCAGCTGGACACTTTTTAGTTGCTACAGCTGGCCCCGATTTGGAAGGTATCATTGCAGCAAAAGGCGCAGGTACCTTACAGCAATCTAAAAATACGGCCAAAGTTATCGCAAACATCGATATCGGTGGTGGTACAGCAAATATTGCGGTCATGCAGTTCGGAGAAGTAATTGGTACGTGTACATTGCATGTCGGAGGGAGACTCATAGAATTTCAGAATGGCATTGTCCAATCGATATCACCACCCATTATGAAATTGATGGAGAAATGGTCAAATCCATTAAAAGTGGGTGATGCAGCAGAGGATGTACGTGTCTCACAACTAATCCAAGAAATGGTGGATATAGTAGCGGCATCGCTAAGTGGACAATTGACAGATGAACAGCATCCGTTATTGCTAGGACATTTGCCAACTTGGGATAAACCGGTTGAAGCAGTCGTTTTTTCCGGTGGCGTAGCGGCCTGTATTTATGAAAATGAATGTACAAACCGTCAGTATGATGATATAGGCGAAAAATTGGCGACAAATCTTTTACAGCATGAACAGTTACAATCCTTTTTATGGCTTAAACCAGAGGAAACAGCGCGGGCAACGGTGACTGGTGCAGGTACCCAAACAACTGAGATTAGTGGTGCAACGATACAGGTAGATGCGGAAGTATTGCCTTTAAAAAATGTGCCTGTTTTCGATTGCCATATGGATACGAACAGCAAAGAATTCGATTATGCGGTAAAAACAGCTGTTGACCGAGCTGATGTTCTATTTTCTATACAAGAGAATCGCTCTCCATTTGCACTCTATTTTAGTCAGTTACCATACTTAAGCTTCCAGGATGTCCATGCATTATGTGAGGCTATTTTGAAGCACTTAGCGATGAGAAGCTCCAAGGAAATACCAATTATCATAGTCATTCAATCAGATTATGCAAAAGTTATTGGGCAAACGATACGAGCAATCAATCAAACAGTTCCCATCATTTGCATTGATCAAATCAAAGTCGAAACAGGTGATTATATTGACATTGGGGAAGTACTACCAGCTGGTGTTGTCCCAGTCGTAGTGAAAACACTTGCTTTCCACTCAAAGTAAGGAGGATGAATGTGAATCTATCGGTGATATTTGGTGGAGAAAAATATAATTTTAAATCATTAAAAGATGTAATGGCCAAGGCCAATGAAGAAAAATCAGGAGATCAGTTAGCTGGAATTGCGGCTGAATCTGTCCAGCAACGAATTGCGGCGAAAGCCGTTTTAAGTGAGCTGTTAGTGAAGGATATAAGAGAAAATCCATTAGTGCCTTCTGAAAATGATGAAGTGTCACGCATTATTGAAGGTGATATCAATGAGCAAATTTATGGAGAAATTAAAAACTGGAGTATCGAGCAACTAAGAGAATACATTTTATCCAATGAAACGGGCGATCGGGAATTAAAACGATTAAGCAAAGGTATGAATTCAGAAATTATTGCGGCCGTTACAAAGCTGATGTCCAACTTAGATCTCGTCCATGCCGCCAATAAAGTAGAGATACTGTCAACTTGTAATATTACGATCGGACAAAAGGGCACACTTTCCTCAAGATTACAGCCGAATCATCCAGCAGACAATATTGACGGGATTATTGCCTCATTAAAAGAGGGCTTGTCCTATGGTATTGGCGATGCGGTCATAGGGATTAACCCAGTAGATGATTCCGTTGAAAGTGTGAAAAAAGTATTGCAAGCGACAAAGGAGTTTATCACTGATTGGTCGATTCCTACACAAAACTGTGTGTTAGCGCATATTACAACACAAATGAAAGCCATTAAACAAGGCGCACCAGCCGATATGATTTTCCAAAGTATTGCTGGAACAGAAATTGCTAATCTCTCGTTCGGCATTTCTGCTGACCTAATAAGAGAAGCAGAAGAGCTTGTGAAAAAGCAAGGAACAGGAACTGGCCCGAACTTATTCTATTTTGAAACTGGACAAGGTTCGGAGCTATCTGCTGAGGCACATATGGGTATTGACCAAGTAACACTTGAATCGCGCAATTACGGCTTTGCTAAACATTTTAATCCGTATATTGTGAACACGGTTGTGGGCTTTATTGGACCTGAGTATTTATACAATAACAAACAGGTTATACGTGCAGGACTAGAAGATCACTTTATGGGCAAAATGCACGGTATCCCAATGGGCGTTGATATTTGTTACACAAACCATATTAAGGCAGACCAAAATGATGTTGAAGATTTAAGTGTTTTACTAACAGCTGCTGGTGTCAACTTTATTATCGCTGCACCAATGGGCGACGATGTCATGCTGAACTATCAGTCAATGAGCTTCCATGATGTCGCTACATTACTTCAAACGTTTGGTAAAAAACCAGCACCTGAATTTCTAGCGTGGTTAGAAAAAATGGGCATTTATGAAAATGGTCGTCTATCTGCAAGAGCTGGCGATTTATCTATATTTGAAAGGTAGGTGAGTCCATTGAATGAACAACTAGTAGCAATGATTACACAACTCGTTATGGAAAAGATGGGCAATCATGAGGCAGACGAATCTTCTCATGACACGGCTGTACCAATAGAAGAACAAAAGGAAACACTTATTAAGTTCCACGATACGGTAGCCAATGCTAATTATGCTGATGAGGTAGTAAGTCCGAGCACAATAGAACAATCAAATGAACCATTAATCAAGCTTTATCATACTGAATCAAGTAATCATGAACAATCATATTACAGCGCAAGTAATGATGAATCGACTTACACTTCAGTACCTATCACAGCCTTTAAATTTGAAGAGGATGAAGTGTCTGAAAGTGTTCAAGCTGCTAAAAAGCATACACCTGCAAGAATAGGTGTTGGGAGAGCTGGGACAAGACCAAAAACAAAAACTTGGCTAAAGTTCCGACTCGATCATGCAGCGGCAGTAGATGCAGTTTATGGAGAAGTGACAGAAGGGCTACTACAAAAGCTCGATGTCTTTCAAGTAACATCAAGAGTGACAGATAAGGAAGAATACATTACTAGACCAGATTTAGGTCGTCGTTTATCAGATGAAGCAAAGACACTTATTCAATCGAAGTGTAAAAAAAATCCAAAGGTACAAATCATTATGTCTAACGGATTAAGTGCAAGTGCGATTGAAGAAAATGTGCAAGATGTTTTCTTAGCGTTACAGCAAAGCCTTCGTAATTTGAATATTGAAATAGGAACGACTTTCTATATTGATAAAGGGCGTGTTGCTCTTATGGATGAAATTGGCGAACTTTTACAAGCAGAAGTGATCGTTTATCTAATCGGTGAACGTCCTGGCCTTGTATCTGCTGAGTCAATGAGTGCCTATATATGCTATCAACCTAGAATGGGCACAGTAGAAGCTGATCGAATGGTCGTTTCGAATATTCATAAAGGTGGTATCCCACCATTAGAGGCGGGTGCTTATTTAGGAACAGTCGTGCAAAAAATATTGCATTACAAGGCTAGTGGAGTAGGTCTTGTGGCAAAAGAAGGTTAGGGGGCCAAACAATGAATCCTCAAAAAATTATGGCAGAAATTTTGGCAATGCAAATCATTCCAAGAGTGAATAGTGAACTAGCGGAGCAATTAGATTTAAAGCCATATCACAAGAGCATTGGACTCGTCACTCTAACAATAGATGATGTTGGCTATGTAGCGTTGGACGAGGCTACGAAAAAAGCAGATGTTGATGTTGTGTATGCGAAAAGCTTTTATGCTGGAGCGGCACATGCATCTGGCCCATTGTCTGGTGAAGTAATTGGCATCATTGCCGGTAGCACGCCTGATGAAATACGCAGTGGTTTCGATGCGATTCAGCAGAAAATTCAGTTTGATACGTATTTTGAAGCCATCCTTCAAAATGAAAACCACGCTCTTTTTGCACATACTGTAGCAAGTTGTGGTACGTATTTGGCTGAGCTAGCAAACATTAAGGTTGGAACAGCTCTTGCTTATTTAATAGCACCTCCACTTGAAGCTATCGTAGGTTTAGATGCTGCATTAAAGGCGGCAGATGTAGAGCTAAAGGTTTTCTTTGGTCCACCATCTGAAACCAATTTCGGTGGCGGTTTAGTAAGTGGTAGCCAATCTTCCTGCCAAGCTGCAGCAAATGCTTTTAGAGAAGCTATTGAAAATTTAGCGAGAAACCCAGTTGTTTAGAAAGGAGGGGCTTTAGTGGCCACACTAGATAAAGATTTATTAGCAATTCAAGAAATGAGAGACGCCGTGAGACTTGCCAATATTGCACAGTCTGCTTACATGCAGTATTCACAACAGCAAGTAGATCATATCGTCAAGGCTGTTGCGGATGCCGCATTTAAAGAGGCAGAACGTTTGGCAAATATGGCTGTTCAGGAAACAGGGATGGGCATACCTAATCATAAAAAAATGAAAAATGAGGTAGCCTCTAGAGATGTCTATGAAGATATTAAAGATTTGAAGACTGTTGGTGTCGTTGGTTTCGATCGAATAAAGAAAGTGACAGAGATTGCTAGTCCGTTTGGCGTAATCGCGGGCATTGTACCAACGACAAATCCAACATCAACTGCAATCTTTAAAACACTTATCTCATTGAAAACTAGAAATGGTCTTGTCCTAAGCCCACACCCATATGCGGTTGATTGTACAAAGGAAGCTTTAGAGATTTGTAGAGTAGCTGCAGAAAAAGCAGGAGCACCGGAAGGATTGCTACACTGTTTAACAATGTCTTCTATGGAAGCTACACAGCAATTAATGAAGCACCCAGATATTCACTTAATTTTAGCGACTGGTGGCGGTGCGCTAGTAAAAGCAGCCTATAGCTCAGGCAAACCTGCTTATGGTGTAGGGCCAGGAAATGTTCCAGCTTACATTGAAAAATCGGCGAACATATCCAAATCTGTTCGCCAGCTTGTACAGAGTAAGTCTTTTGATAACGGCACAATTTGTGCGACAGAGCAATCAATTATCGTAGATAAAGTCATTGCTGAGCAAGTTTTAACAGAGTTAAAGAAAAACAATGCGTATATTTTGAGTGATGAAGAGAAGGTGAAGATGGAGAAGCTGATTTCTCCTATCCCTGGGAAGGTA
Source organism: Lysinibacillus sp. NPDC059133 (assembly GCF_042755925.1). Classification (NCBI taxonomy): domain Bacteria; kingdom Bacillati; phylum Bacillota; class Bacilli; order Caryophanales; family Bacillaceae; genus Lysinibacillus; species Lysinibacillus sp. NPDC059133. The sequence continues at coordinate 48,255 of NZ_JBHZDH010000001.1, forward strand.
AATCCTCAAATTGTAGGGAAGTCAGCAGCTTGCTTAGCAGATTCTATCGGTATTACCGTGCCGGAAGATACAAAAGTACTTGTTGGTATGGAAACGATGATCGGTAAGAACATTCCATTTTCACTGGAAAAACTATCACCGATATTTGCGTTATATACAGTCGAGGACAGTACAGAGGCCAAACAGGTGATGATTGATTTACTTAACATTGGTGGACGCGGGCATACATGCTCGATTCATACAGAAAATACAGCTTTAGCTGAGCAGTTTTCAGTCGAATTACCGGTGTCTAGAATTGTTGTTAATACATTATCATCCATCGGCGCTGTTGGTGGAACTACAGGCTTAGCACCATCCTTCACATTAGGATGTGGCACGTTTGGTGGCAATATTACGTCCGATAACATTACAGCGAGACATTTATTGAATATTAAACGTATGGCTTATGGCATTAAAGATGTAGAAGTGCCAAAACCAGAATTTTTGGCAAAACCAGTAGTAGAGAATAGTAAGGCACAAGATCCATCTTTGGATACAGCGGTGGTTCAACAAATTGTTGATCAAGTATTAAAACAAATCACATTACAAAATAAATAATTTGGAGGAATGACAAAT
>NZ_JBHZDH010000001.1:48968-130550 GCF_042755925.1 Lysinibacillus sp. NPDC059133
GATCCATCTTTGGATACAGCGGTGGTTCAACAAATTGTTGATCAAGTATTAAAACAAATCACATTACAAAATAAATAATTTGGAGGAATGACAAATGAGTACAGCATTAGGAATGGTAGAAACAAAAGGATTAGTAGGAGCAATTGAAGCAGCAGATGCAATGGTGAAGGCTGCTAGCGTTAACTTAGTAGGAAAAGTACATGTTGGTGGCGGTATTGTCACTGTATTAGTTCGTGGTGATGTAGGAGCCGTAAAAGCAGCTACTGATGCAGGTGCAGCAGCGGCCCAACGTGTTGGAGAACTTTTATCTGTTCATGTAATCCCACGCCCACACCATGAATTAGAATTAATTTTACCAAAAGCAGAGGCTTAATTTTATCTCCAGCAAATAAAGGCGACGGATAGAAAAGTCAAAGTGACGGAAAGAAATGCCGAAGCGACGGAAAGAGCCATCGAAGCGACGGAAAGAATCGCCGAAGCGACGGATAGAGTACGAAGCGACGGATAGAGTACGAAGCGACGAAAAGAATAGTCGAAGTGACAGATAGAGAAGTCGAATCGGCGGATAGAAGAGCTGAAGTACGGATGGAAGTCAAAGCGACGGAAAGAGGTCCGAAACGACGGAAAGAGGTCCGAAACGACGGAAAGAAGAGCCGAAACGACGGAAAGAATCCCCGGAGTGACGGATGGAAGTCAAAGCGACGGAAAGAGGGTCCGAGGCGACGGAAGGAATCACTGGAGCGACGGAAGGAATCTCCGAAGTGACGGATAGAAGTCAAAGCGACGGAAAGAGGGTCCGAGGTGACGGAAAGAAGAGCCGAAGTGACGGAAAGAATCCCTGGAGCGACGGAAGGAATCTCCGAAGTGACGGATAGAAGTCAACGCGACGGAAAGAGGGTCCGAACCGACGGAAAGAAGAGCCGAAGTGACGGAAAGAATCCCTGGAGCGACGGAAGGAATCTCCGAAGTGACGGATAGTAGTCAAAGCGACGGAAAGAGGGTCCGAACCGACGGAAAGAAGAGCCGAAGTGACGGAAAGAATCACTGGAGCGACAGAAGGAATCTCCGAAGTGACGGATGGAAGTCAAAGCGACTAGCTAAAAGATATAGAGGTGGCTAACTTGAATACAGCGACAAAAACATTTCCTGTGGCCATTTCAGCTCGTCATATACATGTCAGTGAAGAGGATTTACAGGCACTTTTTGGTCCGAATGCAGCACTAACGAAGGATTTTGATCTTTCGCAGCCAGGACAGTTTGCAGCCAAGGAGCGTGTCTCTATTGAGGGACCAAAAGGTGTTCTTCACAATGTACGTGTATTAGGTCCTGTAAGAGCGGCAACACAGGTGGAAATTAGTCGAACAGATGCAATGAAATTAGGATTAACCCCTCCTTTGAGACAATCGGGTGATATCGAAAGTTCAGCTGGCATCAAATTAAATAATCAAGAAAAAGAAATAATCATTAAGCAGGGAGTCATTATTGCACAGGCACATATTCATATGACGGAAGAAGATGCGATGGCATTGGACGTTCAAAATAATGAATTAGTATCTGTTGAAGTAGATAGTGAACGACCTGTGACATTTCGTGGGGTAGTAGTTCGTGTATCGAATGATTTTAGTTTAGAGATGCATATCGATACTGATGAAGCGAATGCAGGCTTTATTGAACAGCAAGCTCAAGGGAAAATGATCAGATCATTGACATAAGGAGGAGGTTAGATGCAGGAAAATTTAGTTCAAAAAATCGTCGAAGAAGTATTGCAACAAGTTTTAAAAAATCAGCCTACCTCTCAACATGACGGTAAAATCCCTGTTGGTGTATCAGCACGACATGTCCATCTGGCTCAAGCGGAAGTAGAGCAGCTTTTTGGTGAGAACTATCAATTAACACCTAAGTTTGAGCTTTCACAGCCAGGACAGTTTGCTGCTGAGGAAACTGTTGTTATTGCTGGTCCAAAGGGTTCCATTGAGCGGGTACGCATTTTAGGCCCAGCACGTTCATTATCCCAAGTGGAAATTAGCTGGACAGACGCGATGAAATTAGGGGTTAAACCACCACTAAGAATTTCAGGAGATATAAAAGGCTCTAGCCCCGTTACACTTATTGGTCCAAAGGGCAGTGTGGTGCTAAATGAGGGACTCATTATTGCACAAGCACATATTCATATGTCACCAGCTGACAGTGCTCGGTTCCAAGTAGTGGACGGACAATCGGTACAAATTAAAGTAGAAGGTTTAAGACCGATTATTTTATCAAATGTAACGATTCGCGTTTCAGAGCGTTATCGATTGGAGATGCATATCGATACAGATGAGGCAAATGCCGGTTTAATCCAGCAAGGTGCATTTGCGGAAATTGTCAATGCTCAAGCTAAGGGACAAATGAATGTTCAAGAACTTTCGCCAGTCGTAAGTCAGGCTGAAAAATCATTAAGCTATCAATTTGATAAGAAACTACTTTCGCAAGTAGAAGTGCTTGAAATAGAGGCGCAGGAAATTGTTGTTCCTAAAAAAACAATCGTGACAGCATTGGCTTATGACAAAATACGAGAGTTGAATAAGACGTTAACAATTCGCTCTGAGTAATTATAGTCCATATGGGATAAAGAGGGTGAAGTTCATGCAGATGGGAAGAGTGATAGGTAGTGTATGGGCAACACGTAAAGAAGAAGGGTTGAATGGCTTAAAATTATTAATTATTCAACCAATTGATTCCAATCAACAGCCGATTCGTACAGAAATTGTAGCAGCTGACCGTATCGGGGCAGGAATTGGAGATGATGTGCTCATTACAAGTGGTGGATCATCCCGCTATATTATGAAAGAAAATCCGTTGCCTATCGATGCGGTCATTATTGGTATTATTGATTCTACGGAAGTGATGCGAGGTGAGGATAATGAGTAGTGCAATTGGAATGATTGAGACGAAAGGATTAGTTGGTTCTTATGAGGCAGCAGACGCGATGATAAAGGCGGCAGATGTGACCATCGTAAAACAAGAATTTGTTGATGGTGGCATCGTTACTGTAGTAGTTAAAGGCGATGTTGGTTCAGTTCAAGCAGCTGTAGATGCTGGAAAAGAGGCGGCTAAGCGCGTTGGAGAACTATTAGGCGCTCACGTAATTCCGCGGCCTGATGAAGATGTTTTTCAAATGATTAAAGGACCAGAAGCACCGAAGAAAAAGCCAACAGCAACATCAACGCGTGCTAAAAAAACGACGGAAACAGCAGCTACAGAAAATCGAGGTGAGGCATAATGGCATTTCGAAAAAGTAAAATTGCTGTAATCGGTGCTGGTCATACTGGCGCAACTTTAAGCTTATTTTTGGCACAAAAAGAGCTTGGAGATGTTGTGCTGTTAGATATTCCAGAAGCGGAGAATCCAACAAAAGGAAAGGCGCTGGATTTATTACAAACAGGACCAATCGAAAGGTTTAATGTTTCTATAAAAGGAACGAGTAATTATGAGGATATAGCAGGAGCAAATATTGTCATTATCACAGCAGGTATTCCTCGTAAACCGGGCATGAGTCGGGATGACTTAGTGGCGACGAACGCAAAAATTATTCAACAAGTATCTAGACAAATAAAACATTATGCGCCAAACAGCATAGTCCTAGTACTAAGCAATCCAGTTGATGCCATGACTTATGTTTGCTATAAGGAAACAGGATTTCCGAAAAATCGAATCATTGGTCAATCTGGTGTGTTAGATACAGCACGTTTTAATACATTTGTAGCACAAGAGCTTCAAATTGCAACGGAGGATGTGTCAGGATTTGTCTTAGGTGGGCATGGCGACGAAATGGTCCCTTTAATTCGATATTCCTATGCTGGAGGGATCCCATTAGAGAAACTGATTCCTCAAGACAGACTGCAGCAAATTGTAGAACGTACACGTAAAGGTGGCGGAGAAATTGTTGGTTTGTTAGGTAATGGGAGTGCTTATTATGCGCCAGCTGCTGCATGTGCACAGATGGTCGAAATCATCATGAAAGATCAACGCAAAATAATTCCTTCTATTGCCCTATTAGAAGGAGAGTACGGTTACCACGAATTATTTTTAGGGGTGCCGACAATATTAGGCGGCAATGGAATTGAATCAGTTATCGAATTGCACCTTACAAATGAAGAAAAAACGGCACTTGATCAATCGGCAGAAGCCGTTAAACAAGTATTAACAATTTGTCAAAACATTGGGTAATCAGACTCTATACAACAATAAGATATGTAGGATCCCCAACTATATATCTGTTGTTATAACCTTTAGCTCTTAAAAATGTTTGATTGGAAACCGAACATTGCACTTGAAAGCTAGTCAAAATTCCCCCGAATTTAGAATACGAAGCTCTCTTGATCGTGAAAACGATGAGGAGAGCTTCTTTAGCAGGTGTGTGATTAACAATTTTTATCCATAACAATTTATTTGTAGGCTCTGATTTCCACTACGGGCTACTCGCTTTGTAGCTGCCGCTTTGCTTTCGCTACAGAAAACATTTGTCGCTGACGCTTCGCTTTCGCGCAGAGCAAGGCTTCCTGCGGGCGAGCGTCGAGCCGCTTCCTCCGCTGCGCTTCGTGCAGGGTCTCGTCTGTCTCGCTTTCCCGCGGGAGTCGAGTAGCCCTACGCTATAATCAGTTAAAATGGGTATTCATTAGCAAAATATCAAGAAAAAATCCTTTTATCAGCTAATGATAATACCTATATTTTCCCAATCAACACGACTGTTTCTTTAGTTTCTTATTCAAAATGCAATGGCCCCTATTTAAGATGGATTGGGGTATTCAGACAAGAAGCTACGCATTTTATCCATAGAAAAAGAAGAGACGGATAGAACATCATAAAGGGAGTAGCAGTCGCCGAAAAACGTTTGAGGGAGAAGCGCCCCAAACCAACTTTTGAAGTATCTAAATAGAAACATTAAAATTCCTTCCTTTTATATAAATATGGGAATAATGATAGTAACCCTAGGGTAGCTAAACAAACGCCAATCCACAGAGGTGATATATAGCCATAGCCTTTACTAATACCTAGACCGCCTAGTGATGAACCAATAACAATACCAAGCGTAATAAAAGAACTATGAATGGTATTGATCATCGTACCATTATTAGCTGTTTTCATCACCCTCGCCACCATAGCTGGATTCAGTGCTACACCAGTAAAGCCTATAAAAATAGTAGTAATAACTGCAATATATTTATTTTCAGCTCCTACAGCAAATAAAGACAATGCTACGATTAAAATAATCAATCCACTCAACAGTGTTTCCATTGTATATTTATCAGCAAACTTGCCAATCACTATATTCCCAATGACTGTTGCACTACCATAGAGAGCAAGTAAATATGGAATACTTGCGCTTGAAAAGCCTGTGATATTTGTAAAGATAGGCGTGAAATAACTAAATGCTGCAAACGTACCACCTATAATAAACATACTTGTTATGTACGCTGCCCAAAGATGAATATTTTTAAAGCGCATGAGCTCGTCTTTCCAGTTTAATAGTTCTTTGTTTGGCGATGATGGTAGTAACAATTGAATCATAATCCCGGAAACTAGTACGAGAATAGAAACAAACCAAAAACTAATACGCCAGCCAAAGTTTTGCGAGATAATCGTTGTGATAGGTAAGCCTATGACTGTTGCGATCATTAAACCTGCAAGAACAATAGATGCAGCTTTTCCCCTTGAATTAGGGGGAACCAATGTTGCAGAAAAGGATATGGCAACACCAAATGCTGAAGATGAAGCAATACCAGTAATAATGCGTGAAACCATCATACTATCATAGTTCCAAGCGATAGCTCCGAGCGACTGGCCGATTAAAAATACAAACATTAAAAATAATAATGCTTGTTTACTACGTATTCTTAAGAGAATTGCAGTTAAAATGGGACCTCCTATCACCATTGCTCCAGCATAAGCTGTAATTAAATACCCGATTGAAGATACAGAAACCTGAAATGCAAGAGCAAGCTCGTTCATCATACCTGCAACCATAAATTCAGATGTAGTCATACAAAAAATCGCTAAAGCTAGTAAATAAATAATCGATGGCATAAAAACACTCCTTAAACTTATTATTGTAACGTTCGGTACAAAAATGGTGCTAAAAAAGAGCGCACTAAGCGCCAAAAATAGTTTCTAATGTTCCGTTCATAATCTGTTCAGACAACATCCGATTTTGCATCGAAACATTAAGAACACGAAACCCGTAATAACTGCTTAAAAATAAACTAGCTAATTCCTCGGCTGTTTGATTTTTTGAAATTTCGCCAGTTTGCAATCCTTCCTCCATTACTTTTTCAATTGCTTGTTTAAGAAGCTCGACATGCCGTGAGAAAATTTCTTGAACCATTACGTCATTCTTAGCTCTTTCCACACTGGCATTAATTAACAAACAACCCTTTTGATCAATATTCTCAAAATCTTCCTTTAATGCCCATTCGAAAAAATTACTTAACCGTTCTTTCAATGCAATTGGAGTATTTAACAATTCCTGCTGTTCCTTAATTCCAAACTCATGATAGCGTTCTAATACTTGTTGATATAGTTCATGTTTACTACCAAAAGTATTGTATAAGCTGCCTTTCCCAAGTCCAGTATCATTGCATAAATCCTGTGTAGAACACCCCTCATACCCTCTTATCCAAAAAGTTTTCATGGCGACATCTACAATTGAGGAATAATCAAACTCTCGGGGTCTGCCTCGTTTATTCAAATTGATCCTCCTCTCATTTACATTACTAGAATATCTTTTTTTTGTACTAAACGGTCAATAAAATTTTTCAGTCAAGGAAAGTAAAAGATAAAGAGATAAAAATATAAGTCTTGATTGACTTTGTCCTTAGGGAAAGGTGTATAAATGAATTGTAGCAAGTAACAAATAAATGAGTGAGGTGGTTTTGTGCTATCAATAGGAGAATTCTCAAAAATATGTGGTGTCTCTACAAAAACACTTCGATATTACGATGAAATCGGATTAATTAACCCCGATGAGATTAATGCTGAAAGCGGTTATAGGTATTATTCCATCGAACAACTAAAAAGGATGCTCTATATCAATCGGTTAAAATCGTATCATTTTTCTCTTGAAGAAATTAAAATGATGCTGGAATTAGAAGAGGATCAATCCGAAGACAAGCTTTGTTCAGCTCTTAATCATAAGAGAAAGGAGATTCAAGAAAAACTTAAGGCATTTGAATTCCTTGTAAAACAACTAAGTCATGATATTTCAAACCTAGAAAAAGGGGTACCAATCATGTCGTACCTTGACGATATCGAAGTACAACTGGTTGAGACAAAGCCAAAGAATATCCTTTATAAGCGATTGATATTGAGCAGTGATGATTATGCATCGGGATATGGTCATTATTTTAGCAAGCTGTATGAAAAGATTGCGAAGGAGCAGCTCACTTTACTTGGTAAGCCTATGACGATTTACCATAGCCCTGAATTTAATCCTGCTGGCAATGATACCGAGTTTGCTATTCAGATAGCTGAGTCTGTCAAAAGAACGAGAGATTTGCCAGGTAGCCTCTGTGCTAAATCTGTTTTAAAGGGGGCTTATCCCGAATTGACATCTGTCTATGTTAATTTGATGAAGTGGATTGAAAACGAGGGTTATGAACTGATATCGCCACCATATGAAATATATGTAACAGATCCAAATCAAGCAAATGCCCCTGAGGAGTATGTTACTGAGGTATATTTTCCTGTAAAGAAAAGATGACAAAAATCAATTATGCCTCGGCATAATTGCGTCCGGAATCGGCTTTGTGTTTGCACAAAGAGCTCCTTTCCGATTCCGTGACATCCGCCGGAGGCTTTAACTTCTTTCAGCGGATGCTTGGACACCTGCTGGAAAGTGACTTAAAACTGCATCCATCTCACTACTAGAGGTGGGAGACTTCTGTACCTGTCGCTACGCTTTCGGTACATAAAACATTTGCTGAAAGAAGTTAAAATTAGGAGGTTCTTATGCAAACAACAATAAATTGGCAATCGGTAAAGCCTGAAAACATATATATGAATAATGAAAAGCTTTCCAAGCTAGAGCAGGTGATAAAAAGTGATTATAACAATATAAATGGCATTGTTATCATTAGAAATGGTCATTTAGCTTATGAAAAATATTTTAATGGCAAAGGTCGTGATGATTGTCACCATGTAGCATCTGTAACAAAAAGTGTACTATCTGCACTTATAGGCATAGCTATTGATAAAGGATATATTAAAAGTGTTGAACAGAAGGTATTAGATTTTTTTCCTGAATATATGTCTGATGCTGATCAGCAAAAACAACAGATTACGATACGACATCTTCTCACGATGACAGTACCTTATCCATTTGAGGATTGGCATGAGCCACTAGATATGCTATGTCAACAGAAGGATTGGATAAAGTATACACTTGAATTAATGGGTGAAAATGGGAATGTAGGTACTTTTAAATATTCTACAGCTGGAGCACATGTGTTGTCAGCTATTCTTACGCAAAGTACAGGCAAGAGTGCACGAGCGTTCGCCAATGAACATTTGTTTACACCGCTAGGTATGAAAGAAATTCCGAACTATCAAATGAATGCCTATGGGTTTGATGATTTATTCGGGAAAAACGTCAAGGGGTGGGTTCATGATCCGAAAGGTCATTCGACAGGTGGATGGGGACTAACATTAACTACCCGTGATATGGCCCGATTTGGCTACCTCTATTTAAACAATGGCATTTGGGATCATAATAGGATTCTCTCAGAGACCTGGATTCGTGAATCAACAGAAATAAACCAAAACAATTACGGTTATTTATGGTGGCTACGACAAGAAGATGGACTTTCTACATATTTAGCCATAGGGGATGGAGGTAATATGATTTGTTGTATACCGAAAATGAATATGGTTGTGGCAATTAGTTCAGAATTCATCATGAATCCACGAGATAGATGGCCATTAATTAAAGAATATATAATCTCAGCGGTAATAAATAATCAATAATTTTATATATAAAGAGAGGGGTATAAAATATAAGGCTAATTTCCTTTCCAACTGGGTTGGTGCACGCTTGCTTCAAGTTTCATCTGTAACTATCCCCAACGTATCGCTCCTAATCAACTTATGACATACGTTTTAAACCCCAAACTTTGTTGATGAACCAAAAGTAATATTAAATACTTATACCAATCATATTAATCCCATTGCTCAAGATAAAATTTTGATCCCATCAGATTAGACAATAGGCTATAATAAATAGTCTATTGTATTTTTTTGATGAAGTTTTCTCTAGGAAGAAACGTATTGAAAGGCCCCTTCCTGAAGGTCGCTCTCACTACATCTTCAGTTTGAGGTTAAATTATACTTTTAAAATAAAGTGAGGGAAAGAAATGGTTAGCTACTTGGTCGTCTTAATTGTCATTGTACTTATAATGTTAAGGGAGAAACAAGTTAGACCAGCTCGATTGTGGGTCATACCGGTTTTGTTAATTGGTGTAGTGTTTTCTACTATTTCAAGTATTAAATTAACGCCTTTAAGTATTATGATATATATCAGTTGTTTAATGTTTGGATTGGGTATAGGAGTATGGAAAGGAAAACTAGAAAAAATTCGTATGAATCATACTAGAGGAATCGTAACTACACAAAGCTCTATTGCTGGTATTATTTTATTTTTCGGGATTCTTCTTGTGAGGATACTGGTAGGTCATTGGAGTAGAGAGCATGCATTGATTTCATTAACAAATGCTCTTATGTTCATACCACTTGGTAGTATTTGTTCTCGTCGCTATATTATCTTTTTGAGATACAAACAACTTATGGGTGAATGAAGAATTATATATATAGAAGTTTTTTAAATAAGTCATAGTGATTTTTATTCTGTATTTAGCTTTTCTAACGTCATCTAGCATATGTAGTGGTAACAAAACAATTTTTTATAAGAATAGTGCTTGTAGTTGAACAGAATAATTTAATTCTGTTTTGGATAGATGCAGCCTTCGATTGTCCATACTTGGCCAATGTAGGCAAAGCTGTAATTCTCTTTGTCTACTTCTCAATAAGTATTTCCTATTTAGTTTGTCCGCCAGATACATAACCACTTAATGATGTAACTTCACCACTCATGTAGTATGCAGCAGTATAGCATAATAATCCTCGTTTTGATTAAATGATCTCCTGAACTCGTTATAGAAAATCCAATATTAGGATCGAAATCCCTATACATTCTTTTCGACATAGCTTTAAATTTTTGTAGAATCCATATTTAGCTGTAGGAGTAGAAGAAGGAAAATACTAAAAGTCCATAATATACAAAATTTTCGAAAATATGATAAACTAGTAGCGTGAAAAGGAGGATGAAGTATGACTGTTCAACAATTTACTGATTATGTGAAAAAGATGCAGCACTACGGAGAAGCATTAGGTGTGATTTATTGGGATATGCGTACCGGTGCACCTAAGAAAGGGTTAGCTCAGCGTTCAGAGGTAGTTGGAACATTATCTGCCTCCTTATTTGACATGCAAACTAGCGAAGAATTAGGGGAATTACTAACGGATCTAGAGGGGCAAAAGGCAGATCTCGATTATGTTACGCTGCGTTTAGTAGAGAAAGTACGTAAAGAGTACGATCAAAACAAAAAAATTCCAGCTGATGAATATAAGAAATTCGTCATTCTACAATCTAAAGCAGAAACAGTATGGGAAGAAGCAAAGGCAACGAATAATTTTGCATTATTCCTCCCTTATTTAGAAGAAATTATAAGCTTGCAGAAGAAATTCATTCAATATTGGGGTATTAAAAACGGTTCTCCGTACAATACATTACTAGATTTATATGAACCGGATATGACGACTGATGTTTTAGATCAAGTTTTTGGTGAATTACGTGAAACAATCGTTTCTCTTGTACAAAAAATTGCAGATTCACCAAATAAACCAGATACAAGCATATTATTTAAGCATTTCCCGCGTGAATCTCAACGTGCATTATCATTAGAAATGTTAGCACAACTTGGCTATGATTTTGATGCAGGTCGCTTAGACGATAGTGTGCATCCATTTATGATTGGCTTAAACCATGGAGATAATCGTATTACAACAAAATATGATGAGAATGATTTCCGCTCAGCGATTTTTGGAACAATCCATGAGTGTGGGCATGCCATGTATGAACAAAATATCGATGCGAAGCTTGATGGTTTACCGTTAGCATCGGGTACGTCGATGGGAATACATGAATCTCAATCTTTATTTTATGAAAATTTTGTTGGCAGAAACGAAAAGTTCTGGGAGCAGAACTACGAACGATTGCAAAAATATTCACCTGCACAATTTGGTGATGTAGCATTAGCTGATTTCCTACGAGCGATTAATATGGTGGAACCTTCGTTTATTCGCATTGAAGCAGATGAGTTAACATATCCACTACATATTATGATTCGCTATGAAATTGAACGTGACCTATTCAATGGCGATCTTCAAGCGAAGGATCTTCCACAAGTATGGAATGATAAATACGAAGAATATTTAGGCATTCGTCCTGAGACAGATGCAAAAGGGGTACTACAAGATATGCACTGGTCAGGGGGCATGTTTGGCTATTTCCCATCCTATGCTTTAGGAATGATTTATGCTGCACAATGGAAGCATGCAATGGATAAAGATATTCCAAACTTTGATGAGCTATTAGAAAAGGGAGAGCTTCTTCCAATTCGAGAGTGGTTAACAGACAAAGTCCATCAATACGGTGCACTGAAGAAGCCGTTCGAATTGCTCCATGAGGCGACAGGGGAAGGCTTAAACGCTAAATATTTAGCAAATTATTTACAAGAAAAATATACGAAGCTGTATCAGCTCTAAAGCTCAAAGCGATTTCTCGTAACAGAGAAATCGCTTTTTAAAAAGCAAAATGGTCAAGAAAATTACTATGAATGTTGTGTCGCTTTCAATGAATGTGATTTTTGTTCCAGGCTACTCGCTTTCGCTCAGGCAAAACCCTGTTCCTGCAAAATTTTAGCTATTAAGTGTGGGTCTTATGCAAGTGAATTGTTTACACTTGGGACGTGGACAGAGGCACTTTAGCGTTTTGTTCTTCTTTAGTAGCGTTGCATAAATGTCGATATCATAAGTTGTAGTAGTTATCTGGGAATTATCACGTCTGGGCAATGGCTTAAACGGAAGGATCACCACGTAGGCAGTTTGTGTCCATTTAGTATTTCCATCTATATCAAGTTCGGCGTTCCGGTAATCGAATAAGTAAACGAGGGCGCATTTAATGATATTCCAGTCCTTAATTATAGGAAGAATAGGGGTAATTCAATTTAATTTATAGTATAATGATTATTTCAATAATGCGATGGAAAAGAGGGAACGGATGCCTACTATACTGGTTGCTGACGACGACGCGAACATTCGCGAACTCGTCTGTTTATTTCTACGCAACGACGGATTCGCAACAGTCGAAGCCGCGGACGGCAAGGAAGCACTGGCCATCTACACATCAACGCAAGTCGATCTTGTCGTGCTCGACATTATGATGCCGATTATGGATGGTTGGACGTTATGCAAGGAGCTCCGAAGGGCCAATCCTGATCTTCCGTTACTTATGCTGACTGCAAGGGGCGAAACATGGGAAAAAGTGAAAGGATTTGAACTTGGAGCGGATGATTATTTGACTAAACCATTCGACCCGTTGGAGTTGTCGGTTCGTGTTAAGGCACTATTGAAACGATTCCGAATTGGCTCCACGCAAAAAATCCAGTTCGGCAACGTCATCCTTGATCGACAGACTTATAAGGTGATGAGGGGGACGGAGTCGCTCACGTTACCGCTCAAGGAGTTCGAATTACTTTATAAGCTCGCCGGAACACCCGGGCAAGTCTATACGCGAGTGCAGTTGATCGATCAAATTTGGGGGATTGATTACGCTGGAGATGATCGAACGATAGACGTACATATTAAACGTTTGCGCGAACGATTCGCGACTACAGCCGATTTTCGTATCGAAACGGTACGTGGGCTTGGTTACCGCCTTGAGGTGGACTAATGATCAAATCTTTATATACACGCGTAGTCCTGATATTTCTAGTCTCCGTAATCGGGGGCACGATCATTGCTTTTTTTGTAGCAACTTGGGTATTTGAAGATAAATTGAACGAGAACCTGCAAATCCCCTTACTTAATTTTGGTCAGGACATCGCCCGTATTTATGAGACATTACCGTTAAGTGAAGCGAACACATTCGTAAGTGGAATGAATCAGCTCAAATCCTATCATATTCGAATTTATGAAGAAACGGGTCAGTTCCAGTCTTATGGAGCGCTTAGCGGAGACAAACCTGCCACTGTGACGATGAAACAGGTGACAAAAGTACTGGGTGGGGAAATTGTTCAAGTCAATCCGAGTGGTGTTTCTACTGTTCTCTTAGGGATGCCGTTGACAACTGAAATGGGAACGAAAGCGATGTTTGTAGAACCGATTTCCCTCCCTTCCACCTCTTTTGTAATAAAGTGGATTTTGAACTTTTCAACCTATTCGTTGATAGCAGGAAGCCTATTGATTCTGGTTGCTGCCATGTTCCTAGTCAAACCAATCAAAAAGCTGACAAAAGCGACTAGACATATAGCAGGTGGAGATTTTAACGTTAAGCTGAATATTAAGCAAAAGGGTGAGCTAGGTACTTTAGCTCGCAGCTTCGAAGAAATGATGCACGATCTACAGCAACTTGAGCAGATGCGTAGGGATTTCGTATCGAATGTGTCGCATGAAGTTCAGTCGCCGCTTACCTCGATATCCGGTTATGCTTTAGCGCTCAAGCAAGTAAACCTCGCAGATAACGAGCGGAGCCGTTATCTCGATATTATAATTGCTGAAGCAGATCGGATGTCCAAGATGAGCGATAGCCTGCTAAAGCTGAGTTTGCTTGAATCGCAGTCACAGCAACTGCGGCTGGTCACGTTCAGCCTTGATGAACAGATCAGACGAGTCATCGTCGCTATCCAGCCGCAATGGTCGGCTCGCAACATCCGTTTCGAGCTCAATTTGAACGCTGTTCGCCTAATGGCTGATCATGATCAATTAAACCAGGTATGGACGAACATAATCGGCAATAGTATCAAATTTTCCAAAGATGGCGGAGTTATTAACATTAGCATCAAACAAGATATCAAAAATGTGACAGTCCGAGTATCCGACACGGGCATTGGTATTTCCTTAGAGGATCAGAAGCGTATATTCGAGCGGTTTTTTAAGGCTGATCGTTCCCATAGTCGTAAGTATGATGGCAGTGGTATGGGACTCGCCATCGTTAAACAGATCGTATCGCTTCATCAAGGCGACATTCGAGTGGAAAGCGAGCCTGGCCGAGGAACGACTGTCATTGTCACTTTGCCAATCACAACACCAACAGAGTAATTAGATTCATGTTGTACATTCGAATTATTTAAACGTCCTCGTATTTCCCAAGTTACGGCGTCATATGCAAACTTTCTTGCATGTGACGCCGTAACTTTTTTTGTTTGTTCATATTCCGTTCATATTGTTGTCATAGGGAGTACATCTTCGTCCTATAAGCTATCCTTAATGGCCCATATAAGATGTCTAGTAAATAGATAAAAAAAGGAGAAGATGAGAGTGAAACTAAAAGAAGAGGTAATGAAAATGAGGATGGGTAAACCACTTATCTTTATACTTAAAGCAATAGGAGTTATAGCTATTGCAATAGTACTTTTTCTGGTCATTATTTTTATTGTTAATATTGTCTGTAACAAATCGGAGCAAGAAAAAATAGAAACTTATGGTCAGTCTGTAACAGTAGACGGAAAAAATATGAATGTGTTAATTCAAGGAGAAGGCGAAGAAACCATCGTGCTCCTACCTGGCTATGGAACAGCGGCACCAGCACTTGATTTTAAGCTGCTCATCGATGAATTATCTCCATTTTACAAAGTTGTCGCGATTGAGCCTTTCGGATATGGATTAAGTGATGAAACCGATAAAAAACGAAGCACTGAGAATATTGTCAGTGAAATGCATGAAGCTTTACAGCAGCTTAATATTGACCATTTTACGCTAATGGGCCACTCCATTGCAGGTATCTACGGCCTTGATTATGTCAACAAATATCCAAACGAAGTGAGTGCATTTGTAGGCATTGATACTAGTGTTTCTACACAAGGCGGTATGGATGTCAAATTTCCATTAAAAACATTCGCGTTTCTCGAAAAATCAGGTCTTTTGAGATTAATCAAGAAAGTAGGTACAGACCCCTATGCTGAACTAGTATTTGATGATCAAGCCAAAGAGCAAATGAAAATGATTTCAAATAAAAACTCATATAAAGCCACTACCTTGAATGAGATGGAACATATTTCTTCTAATTTTAAAAAGGCTCAAAATTTAACATTCCCTAAAGATCTTCCGCTTCTTTTATTTGTACAAGCAAATAATACGGACAGGGAAAATTGGGTATCACTGCATGAAGAGCAAGCTAAAGAGTCAATGCTTGGAAAAGTAATAACATTGGATGGATCACATTATTTACACCATAGCAAATTCAAAGAAATCGCTGAAAACTTTAGAGAATTTATGAAAGAATTAAAGTGAATGTGAGAAAGGTCCCTGATATTATCCCGCATTAACGGTCAGTAAGACGCCTGCCTCAAGTGGAAAGATGTGAACGAGTCAATTAGGTGGGCGATCAACTGAGCGTAAAAGCCCGATTGGTTCAACTAACAATCAATGGAGGATGAAGAAAACCCCCACTGATAGGAGTTTCACTTTTATTTATTAAAGCGAACCCGTTCGAGATTCATATTGCATACCGTAGCATTTTTTTACTTGTTCATACTCCGTTCATATTGTTGTCATAGGGGGTATATCTTCGTTGTATAAGCTGTTCTTAACGGTTTGTGAAGGTAGCCGGAATACACTGATGTGGATAGAAGATACGAATAGAGAATGAAAGGGAGGGGAGGCACGAGTACAGGTAGAAAACGAGCTACAATTGCCGTTCTACACCACTCGTGCAAAAATAATGAAAAAAGCGTTTAACATTATAGTTAAATTATTAGGAGTTTTAGCTATAGCAATAGTACTTTTTCTAGCTATTGTTTTTATAGTGAATAAGGTTAGTAACAAATCGGAGCAAAGAAAAATAGAATCTTATGGTCAGTCTGTAACAGTAGACGGAAAAAATATGAATGTGTTAATTCAAGGAGAAGGCGAAGAAACCGTCGTGCTCCTACCTGGTTATGGAACAGCGGCTCCAGCACTTGATTTTGAGCCGTTAGTGAAAGAGTTGTCTCCTTATTACAAGGTCATCGTGATCGAGCCTTTTGGTTATGGACTTAGTGATGTAACGGAAAAGGAACGAATCCTGGAGAATATGGTAAATGAAATTCATGAAGCATTGCAGAGTCTAAACATTGACCGATATATTCTAATGGGCCACTCCATTTCAGGCATTTACGGTCTGGATTATGTGAACAAATATGAAAACGAAGTAAGTGCATTTGTTGGGATCGATAGCAGTGTTCCAACGCAGGGTGATACAGATGATCCATTCCCATCAGGAACATATAAACTGCTCAAAAACTCAGGTTTCTTCCGATTGTTAATGAAACTGAGCCCTGACCAATTGGTTGCACCAACCGTAGATGATGAAACAAGAGAACAAATCAGAATCCTCACGCTCAAAAACATGTTTAATCCGAACATCCTAAGTGAAGGCGAACATTTTAGCCCTAATTTTAAAGCTGCTGAAAACTTGACCTTCCCCAAGAATCTTCCTGTTATTTTCTATTTACAAGCGAATGATACCGAAACGGAAGGATGGATACCATTGCATGAAGAGCAAGTCAAAGATTCTGTACATGGAAAAGTGATAACATTTGAAGGAGGACATTATTTACACCATACCAGATCAAAGGGAATCGTTGAAAACTTCAGAGAATTTATGAAAGAAGTAAAGTGAATGTACTGAGTAAGGTCTCTCCATGATTTTATCCCGCATTAACGGTCAGTAAAACGCCCACCTCAAGTGGAAAGATGAGAACGAGTCAACGAGGTCTAAGAAGCCCACGCCCCCAGGAAAGCGCCCAGCCGGAACGGAAATCAACCCCTCGTTTTGCCGAAAAGCTATACTTTATTATGACACCTTAATTGCATTTTTTTTCAGCAAAGTAAAAAGCGATTTCTCAGCTAGAGAAATCGCTTTTTTATGAAGATGCAAAACAGTGTTACCAAAGCTTATAGCCTTTAGAGCCAGGAGGAGAATTAGAAATAATATCGATAATTGGAATAGTATAAGCAAATAAAATTAATGCTACTAAAATAACTAGCCATACTTTAAAGTTTTCTAAGATAGCTGGTGTCGTACCACTATTTTCATGTGCTTCACCAACTGGGAATTCCTCTTCGCCTTTTGGTGCAAACCATGCTAATTTCACCACAATATAAAGAATGAGTAAGATAGCGATGAACAGAATTGTGCCACCGACTGCTTGAGCGATTTGATAAGGAATCCAATCATAAGCTTGTTGAGCACCGCCATACTCAGAATAATCAGATCGACGAGGTGCACCGAGCAGACCAGCGATATGCATTGCGGAAGACATAATCGTCATCCCAGCAGCCCATAAAATAGCGGCAAAATTACCAAGATTATTTAAAGACTTTGTCAGTGTACGACCTGTTAAATATGGAATTAACCAAAATGCAGCACCAAAATAAGTTAATACGGCTGTTGTTGCAATCGTTAAATGGAAGTGCCCTGTAACCCAAATAGTATTATGGATTAATTGGTTCATTTGGTAAGAAGCATTGATGATACCGCCTGCACCACCAGGAATAAATGCTAACATACCGATAAATGGCACGAAGAAACGAGCATCTTTCCATGGTAATTTTTTAAGCCAGCCGAAAAGCCCTTTCCCACCTAATTCACGACCGCGTAATTCAAACATTGCAAACATCGAGAAGGCCGTCATTAAGGATGGTACGATTACCGCAAATGTTAAAACAACTTGTATGAATTTCCATGTACTATCAATACCTGGCTCTGTTAATTGGTGATGGATCCCAACGGGTACAGAAAAAATTAAGAACAGCATAAATGACAGTCTTGCTAAAGAATCAGAGAAAATTTTTCCTCCAATAACCTTAGGAATAATGACATACCAAACCATGTATGCTGGTAATAACCAGAAGTACACAAGAGCATGACCGAAATACCAGAACAATGTGCGGGATAGTGCTACATCAACACGTTCGATAAAGCCTAAGGACCATGGAAGTAACTGGAATAGAACAGAAACAGCTACACCTAGAGTTGCTACGAACCACATTAAATTATTGACAACAACCATAAATGACAATAATGGGCTTCGTTGTCCGCTACCTTTGTTTTCTTTACGCCACTGTGCATATCGTAAAATTTGACCTGCGCCGCCAACCCAAGAACCAACAACGACTAATGTAAGGCCTAAATAGAATATCCAGTGAGCTTTCAGTGGAGCATAGAACGTATATAAAACAGATGCTTCGTTCAGTAGAACCATTACTGCAGCTGCTGCTGTACCAATAGTCATTAACCAGAAGCCAATCCAGCCAAGGCGACGTTGACCATCTGAAAAAGTCCCTGACGTACGACTAACACTGGCAATTTGGAAACCGTAAATAAAGAACGTTGTTAAAATAAGACCGAGTAAAACACCATGTACAGTTAAAACTTGATAGTAACCAATGCCTGCTGGTAATGTAAATTGACCAGAACGAACGAAAACCTGTAATAAACCTGCAAGACCCCCTAATAATAATGCGATGAATGCCACGTAAATATGTGCCATTGCTAGCTTCGCATCACGACGATCCACTTTTGTCAAATTATTATTGAGACTCATTTGGATCCACCACCTTTAGCATAGAGTGCATCATCGTATGTCCTGTACCACAGTATTCGTTACATACGATTAAAAACTCTCCTACTTTATTTACTTCAGTCACATATTCAGAAATGTAACCAGGTTCTAGCATCATATTAATATTTGTACCTGCAACTTCAAAACCGTGCATAACATCCGCACTTGTTGCGATAAATTTCACCTTAGCTCCTAGAGGAACTTCAATTTCTGGCGGATTGTAATTAAATGCTGATGCTAAAACAACCACTTCATAGTCCCAATCCTTACCTTCTACTTTGTGAACACCAGGATTATCGAAGGGAGGAAATTCATTTACTTTCTCATAATCTAGTGTTTTTTTACCATTGTTCGGATGTGAGCCTTGATGAAATGCACCAATGCCGAGAATGATAAGGAATGCTACTAAAGTAGTAACTCCGAATACAAGCCAATACTTCTCATACTTATGTAAGTGCATATGTCTCTGTCCTTTCTTAGTAGAATCAATTATGCCTCGGCATAATTGCGTCCGGAATCGGCTTTGTGCTTAGGCCTGCACGAGGGCCGACACGATGTCGGTCATTTCGGTAATGCCACAGGACGTGGCGTTTTTACCGATGCAGGTCAGTTAGCCGTTATCGCATGGATGCGATGATTTTAGGCTAACATCCTCTAAGAACTCCTTTCCGATTCCTTGTCATCCGCCGGAGGCTTTAATTTCTTTCAGTGGAAACCCGCTGAAAGAAGTTAAAAACGATTGATGAACAAATCGAAGCAGTACGCCCAAAGCAAGATAATAATGATTCCTACTCCAAATACTGCATAGAGTGAACCTTTTAAATTTTCATCTGACTTTTTTTTATTTGCCATTTTTGCTCCTCCTTCGCTTTTATTGTGTCTTTCTTATTGCCATGATATATAAATAAATTTCTTTTTGATGTGAAAAAAATCACACATCTTGGCGGATTATGTGAAAAAAATGTGAAAGATTGAGGAGGTGATAAAAAAAAGCCACCTCAATAGTCATTGAGATGGCCGCGTTTGGGTTGAAAATGAAGTGATTTTTATTGAAATCTATTATTTTTCAAGAAATTTTACTATTTGAAATTTAGACTGAGCCTTATGGGTTATCCTCCGTTTATTAAAGAGAATGAAAAAGCGTGATCATAAATATTTATGTATGGGCATAGGATGTATCAGTTGAATTGTCCAAAATTCTAGAACTCTATTCTTCTTCAATTGTTAAAAGAACTGTCAGTGGACCAACGTCTGGAATTGTGACAGGGAGTATAAAGGCCTTATCAAAGCCATATAATTTTGTGTTACCAACCATCACTGTAGGCGGTGTGATATCAATCTCCAAGCTTTCTTGTCCTACGGTAGTACATAGATTTCCTGCGATCATATTTCCAAATTCCCCTGTAAAGGATTCCAACATTTCTCCTTCGAGAGGCATACCAAACATCGTATTGCCGATGCCACTAAATGTCTCAGGAGAAGAATCAATAATTACTCGGCCCTTTAAATCTCCTATTAAACCAATTAAAACGCCCATTTGCTGTTGTTGAAATGGTTCAGAAATAATACTCGGCGTTTTCACTTCTATATCCATAGGTAGAATAGACTTTAAAGCGTGAATTGTCCCGTTTAAAATAGTTTGAAAGTACTTCGAATTACTCATCTTTACCGCATCCTTTTTCCGACTTTTCTACATCTTACCATGTTAAATGGGTAAGATGAAAGTATGTCTTGACGAATTAATGGGAAATTTATATTATATTAATGAGAATGATTTTCAAAATCAATAAATTAACGATTAAGTCTTTTTGAACATAAATTTTTATATAAAAAGGAGCGGTCAGCGATGACATTTGTATTTATTGGAGCAGCGGTGGTTATCTATCTTGGGGTTGGAAAACACGTCATGAAACAGGCGACTGCACATTTAAAATAAGAGAACAATCAATAACGACAATTTTCATACAAGTAGAGCATGGTCTAAGCAATTTTGAGATCATGCTTTTTTTATACGAAAATATTTGTCTTTCATACTTTCGTGGCAATCAAGAGAAAAAGAATAGTTTGTTTTTTCTGAAATATGTTGAAAATGAGAATTGTTTTTTTGTAGTATGGTTACGAGGCGATCAGTATCTGTCCAGTAAATAACAAATAAAAATGGATGGGCAATCAAGCAGCGTCCTATAGAAATTTAGGTGAAGAAAATGACAAAAATATTATTAACAGGGTTTGTACCATTTCTTGAGTATAAAATAAATCCAACAATGCAAATTGTAGAAAATTTAAATGGGGAAAAGATGGGTGGCTATGAAATTGTAGGACGCATTTTGTCTGTAGATTTTCAGCAATCTGCTCAGCAGCTGAAACAATATATTGCTGAGATAAAGCCACAAATCATTATTTCATTAGGCTTAGCTGGAGGACGTTTTAAAATAACGCCTGAGCGAATTGCGATTAATATTAAGGATGGGGAAGCAGATAATAATGGCTATTCACCAGTAGATGAGCGCATTTATGATGATGGTGTAGATGCCTATATCACGAATTTACCTATTAGAAATATGGTGAATCGATTATGCAAAGAAGGGTATCCAGCGGAAATTTCAAATACGGCGGGTACCTATTTATGCAACAATATTATGTATGAAGGGCTAGTTTACGCGAAGCAACATAAAGAGGTCCGTGCTGGATTTATTCATATTCCTGCGTCATTTGATTTGGCGATTCAGCATGGAAAAATACCGGGATGGAATATCCAAGATTTAATAACTTCCATTAAGCTTTGTATAGAGGAGACAATTCGTGCAACAAATGATTGATTTTCCTATTAGTGAGTCGATTACAATCAGATGCATTGATTCAAACAGAGGAAGAAATGCTTGTACATGTCAAAAGTATTCTAACATCAAATGAAGTGATGTCAGTACAGCAAAAGAAAATTAAAATTTCTGCGCAAACACTATGTATACACGGAGACGGTCAGCATGCACTGGATTATGCAAAAAAAAATTTCTGAGCTTAAATGTCAAAAGGATAATTAGAAATGTAGAATGGATGCCCTAAAATTTTTAAGGCATCCATTATTTTAATTATATGAAGTTTATTCTTTTATAATATATTTTTGTATAGATTCGTATAACAACATATATTTCTCTATCCGATTTCGCCAAGGTGATTAAAGTGTAGTCACTAATTCAACAGCCTCAACAATAATTGGTGTTCCTGCTGATAAAGTGCCTGTAACAGTATGGAATGTTAATTCTGTTGCAGAAACTGAGTAAGAACCACCTTCCTGAAGCACCCCATTTATATATAAATTATAGTACCCGTTTGTTGCGATTAGGAAAGTAGTTGCAGCAGAACCGCTATCATTTAAAAAGGTAGTAGCGGCAACCGTTGTACCATCAGAGATCGTTAAGGGTGCAGCTAAAACATTGAAAAATCTAGTCGAAGTACCTGTAACATTGACATGAATATTAATAATAGAAAGTGCCACTATTTTCACCTCCTTTCAGGTTTGTTACTTACATTGTAGAAAAACCTAATGATTCTATGATGATTGGAGTACCTCTATAAATTGTTGAATTATCTGGACTTAAGGTTAACGAGGTTGGAGCTATGTTGTAAATTCCACCTTCCTGCATTACGGCATTGATATAAAGATTTACGTAGCCATTCGGATTAAAAATCTTAAATTCAGTTGCTGGGTTCCCATCATCATCCCAAAATTGGCTAGCAGGTAGAGTCACCCCATTCGTTAAATTAATATCCGATGTAGCAATATAGAAATATCTATTTATAGTAGGAATAATATTTCCAGTAGGTTCAATTACTGGGGGAGGGTCTACCGAAGGAATGGTACTAGCTTTTATACGAGGCCAAATAAACCGATCTTCACATCCACATTCTTGCTCGATTTTTTGGTGATTCCTAAAGTTCACCATATTTTTATCACTCCATTTAATTATTATTTCCTTCAGTTATCTTTGTATTTTTCACTATTATTAGTATTGCAATCACACATCAAACTTTTTTAAACTTTATTTTCCTTACTTTAAAATATGAAGAAAATTATTATTTACTTAGTTGTACATCCATTTTGAAATAGAATTTAGTAGTTTTTAGAAAAATAATGACCATAATGGAAATCAACTAAGATACATGGCATAGGGTTTAACAAACAACATACCCTGAATGTAATTAGCCTGAATAGTGCTTTATTTTTTTTGATTAAACAGGACGATTTGGATGAATATGGCGTCTGAAACCCCGATATCTATGCTTTTCAAAGTAAATTAGTGTTATACTTTGCGTGTCGAATAAGGTAGAATATTAATTATGACTATCTTCATTCAGAAAAACTACCACCTCTGAAGTGGTAAGATGAATTCGGATATAGTTCCTTTCCAAACAAGACTGAAATAGAGGAACTCAGTCTAAAAACGCCACGTCCTGTGGCAACGACTGAGTGACCAACATCGTGTTGCTGTCGCTACGTTAGCACTGCGCTTTCGCACAAAAAACATCTGTTGACCTAAAGTCTCCGGCGGATGTCACGGATTTTTAAAGGAGTGAATTGTGCTCGCACAATTCAAAATCCGGACGCATTGTTTATCTGTGCGAAAGCGGCAGCAACAAATACGCCAAGGCAAAATTGATTAATATGAATAAAGGGGTTACTGGTTTTATGAAGGATTTTGAACAACAGTTGGAGGCGCTATTAAAGCAAGCCTCATTACAATACATAATTTATCAGCATAATGGTGATACAGAGCGTATGGATAAGACATCACTTTTTGCACGTAAAATACAGCAAAAAGAATATGTTATTGGCTTTGCGGGCCATTTCTCTGCTGGTAAATCGAGTATGATTAACGCTCTATCTGGTGAAGATTTACTTGCAGCAAGCCCTATTCCAACGAGTGCTAATATCGTGAAAGTCCATAAATCAGAAGAAGACTTTGCGGTAGTCTACATGCATAATGAAAAGCCTGTGAAATTTGAAGCAGGCTATGATTTTAAAACAGTGAAAGAGCTTAGTAAAAATGGGGACCTAGTGTCACAAATTGAAATTGGTCATAGTACATCGACATTACCACTAGGTGTCACTGTTATGGATACGCCAGGTGTCGACTCGACAGATGATGCACACCGGATGTCAACAGAGTCAGCTCTTCATATTGCTGATATGGTATTTTATACAATGGACTACAATCACGTGCAATCGGAATTGAATTTTCAATTTACAAAGCAATTAATGAAGTACAATCCAAACGTTTATTTAATCGTTAACATGATTGATAAGCATAATGAAAATGAATTAAGCTTTGAGGAATTTAAAGCAACAGTTCACAATTCCTTTGAGGCTTGGGGTGTAGTACCGAAGGGCGTATTTTTCACTTCGTTAAGAGAGCCTGAGCACCCTTATAACGATTTTGAGGTCGTAAAGAAAATCGTTATGGATAGTATGAATGATTGGCAGGATCAACTTGTACAGACTGCATCAAATACGCTACGTTTATTACAAAGTGAACATGACAATTATTTAACGGAAGAAAGACAAGACCGTTTAGACATCGATGAAGATGTATTAAGTGCCGATGACTGGGCAAACCATAAAGATATTTTAGAGCAGTATAATAAGCTAAATCGTCAAGTTGAATTGTTCTCAGTTGAGGCATGGAATGAAACATTCGAAGAGCAACGTAAAGAGTTACTTGCGAATGCAGCCATTATGCCAGCAGATTTACGCGATAAATTACGTCTGTATTTAGAAAGTCAGCAGGACGGCTTCAAAGTAGGGGGCTTATTTACTGCTAAGAAAAAAACAGAGGAAGAGCGTAACCGCCGCAAAGAGGATCTTTATAGCGCCTATCAAAATGTTGTGCATGCACAGATAACTGGACATTTAAAAGGCCTAATGAAAAAGGTGATAAAGGATGTTGGTGCGTTAAATGAAGAACGTGCTACAGCTATTGATGCCTACGTCTTTGATTTACCATTCTCGCTTATTGAACAGCAAGTACAAGTTGGCGCACTTTTAACGGGAGATGCTGTGCTGAATTTTGCTAACCGTGTGGCAGAAGCGACTAAGCGCTACTATATCCAAGAAACAGATAATTGGAAGGATGCACAGGCAACTACTTTAGAAGCGGTGGCTACAGAAACAGCTGCTCCATCTAAATTAAAAATGGCTGGGATGCAAGCGAAAGTTGATGCCATTCAAGCAGTGCTTGAAATCGAGGGTTATCAGCAATATAGTGCAAGTATAATGCACCAGGCAAGTAATGAAATACGTAAAATAGCAAATCAACAGCTGACTAATTGGGATCATGCCTTTAAGCAAGATTTAGCAGATATTCGATTATTTGATGAATCGATGTTAAAGCCAAAAGAGGAAGCGTTACTACAGGAAGAGGCACAGCAAGTAGTTAGTGCAACAAGTCTTCCTATTGAAGGTGTAGTGAAGCGTGCACTTCACACGGCAACTGCTGTAAAAGATGTACAAGGCTTTGCGGAAGTAGCAACTTACTTAGAAAATAAAGTAGAACGATTACAGAAAAAGGATTTCACAATCGCGCTTTTCGGTGCATTTAGTGCAGGGAAATCCTCGTTCTCTAATGCGTTAATGGGTGCCAAGGTTTTACCTGTATCACCAAACCCTACAACAGCGGCTATTAATAAAATTCGTCCTGTGACACCAGAGCATCCGCATGAAACAGCAGATGTACTGTTAAAAACAGCTGACCAAATGCTAGAGGATATTCAAGCTTCATACGCAGCAGTTGGTTTATCAGTTTCTTCTTTAGAAGAAGCATTTAGTCGTGCAGATGAGGGACTTGCGGTACAGCTATCGGACGAACGCTTAAATGTGCATAAATCATTTATTCGTGCATATAAAGAAGGATTCCCAACATTTAAGTCTGAGCTTGGAAAAGTATTACGAGTTAACCGTGAAGAATTCGAAAAATTTGTTGCGCAGGAAAATAAATCATGCTTTGTCGATAATATTGATTTCTATTATGATAGTCCGTTAACACGCATGGGTGTGACACTTGTTGACACACCGGGAGCAGATTCTATTAATGCGCGTCATACAGGTGTAGCATTCGAATATATTCGTAATGCTGATGCAATCTTGTTTATTACTTATTATAATCATGCTTTTGCTAAAGCGGACCGTGAGTTTTTAATCCAGCTTGGTCGTGTAAAGGATGCCTTTGAACTTGATAAGATGTTCTTTATCGTCAATGCGATTGATTTAGCGACAACAGAAGAAGAACAGGAAGATGTAAAAGGCTATGTACGTTCAGAGCTACAACGCTTTGGCATTCGCTTCCCTCGACTTTACGGTGTGTCAAGCTTATTGGCATTAAAAGAAAAAGTAGAGGGTGCTGATTTAACATCAGGTATGCCACCTTTCGAAGATGCTTTCTACACATTCTTAAATGATGAGCTAAGTGCATTGGCTGTCCAGGCACTTGCAGAGGAAGTCGATAAAACGGAGCAACGTTTAGGTGACTTAATCGCGCAAACAGAAGAGAACTTAAAGCGTAAGGATGAGCGTTTAGAGGAATTAACAACTCTTGAACAGCATGTGAAATCGAAGTTCAATTCGCTGAATACAAGTATGGTAGAAAGTGAAACGAAGCAAGAGCTTGATGAATTACTGTATTATGTTCTTCAGCGTGTGTACTATCGTTACCCAGAGTTCTTTAAGGAAGGCTACAATCCGTCAACATTTGCAGCAATGCCGGTCCAGCAAGCATTAGAGCATGCTTTAAAGGAAGTAATGCAAAGTTTACGATTTGACTTTACACAAGAAATGCGTGTAACAAACTTCCGTTTATCACAGTTTATTAGTAAGAAAATGCAACTGCGCTTTAAAGATGAAGTACGTGAGCTGAAAGAATTAAATCGCAGCTTCTCGTTCTTAGCGTTTGAATCTTCTGAGCCGGATTTACTTAATTTTGAAGGACCATTTACAGATATCACTAAATATTCAGGTGTGAAATCACACTTCCGCAATCAAAAGGCATTCTTTGAGAAGAATGAAAAAGTGAAGCTAAGTGAGGCGTTAGAAGTATTAACAAAACCAGATGCGCAAAATTATTTAGATTCACAGAAAGTATCTATCATGGCATGGGCGATTACTTATATTGCTGAGGAAGCAGAGAAATTACGTCTGCATATTTTCCATCAGGCACTTGAACAAATTGCAACAGAAAGACTTGCACTTCAGGAAGAAAGTCGTTTAGCTTCTTGGAAAGCTATTTACGCTCAATTACAATACGCATGAGGTGATTCATTTGGGAAAAGTATTCAAATCAGTTGAGGAAATTCAGTTTGATGAAGTCCGTTTCGTAGATGCTCGCTTTGATTTACAAAACAAAGAGGCGGGGAATAAACTATTTGAAGAGGGACACGCACCAGGAGCGATTTATATCGATCTAGAGCAGGATCTATCAGATATGGGGTCTAGCGATGGCCGCCATCCTATGCCAAGTAAGGAAAAGCTATCGGCAGTATTTCAAGGATTAGGATTAAATTATGAAGATCAAATTGTCGTTTACGATCAAGGGGCTGCACCATTTGCACCACGAGCTTGGTGGATGCTGACATATGCAGGCTTTCCAAATGTAGTGATTGTGAATGGTGGTGCACCTGCGCTCGAGGAAAAAATATCTTTCACAAAAGACATTATAAAATATCCACCGACTACGATTGAATTTGTTTGGCGAGATGAACTATATGCTCCACGTGAAGCAGTTAAAGCTATTGTAGATGGAGAAGTCAATGCGACGTTGCTAGATGCACGTGCCGCAGCTCGCTACCGTGGTGACGTGGAGCCTCTTGATATGGTAGCTGGGCATATTCCAACAGCAAAAAACTTTGACTGGGAGCAATTAAAGTCAGATGGCCGCTTGCAAGCCAATGCTGCATTACGCAGCAAGGTTGCTCAAGACGAGCATGTTGTTGTGTACTGCGGCAGCGGTGTTACAGCATCACCATTGTATGCAGTGCTAGCAGATGAAGGTTACGAAAATATTCAACTGTATGTAGGCAGCTTTAGTGACTGGATTACACAATATGATGTAGAAAAAGGGACAAATGAATAAGTGATTCAAGAAGAAACGCTCACTTTGGTGGGCGTTTTTTTGCTTTTATTGGAGTGGAAAGGGTAGCGTTGTTGAAGCGACGGAAAGTATGGTCAGAGCGACGGATAGAGCAGACAGAACGACGGATAGAATAGTCGAAGCGATGGAAAGCGGACGAAGTGACGGATAGAGTGGCAGAAGCGACGGAAAGAATGGTCAGAGCGACGGAAAGCGGACGAAGTGACGGATAGAGTGGCAGAAGCGACGGAAAGAATGGTCAGGGCGACGGATAGAGCAGTCGAAGCGGCGGAAAGAATGGTCAGAACGAAGGAAAGCGGACGAAGTGACGGATAGAGTGGCAGAAGCGACGGAAAGAATGGTCAGGGCGACGGATAGAGCTGTCGAAGCGACGGAAAGAATCGTCAGAACGACGGAAAGCGGACGAAGTGACGGATAGAGTGGCAGAAGCGACGGAAAGAATGGTCAGGGCGACGGATAGAGCTGTCAAAGCGACGGAAAGAATAGTCAGAACGACGGAAGGTGGTTGAAGTGACGGATAGAGTGGCAGAAGCGACGGAAAGAATGGTCAGGGCGACGGATAGAGCAGTCAAAGCGACGGAAAGAATAGTCAGAACGACGGAAGGTGGTTGAAGTGACGGATAGAGTGGCAGAAGCGACGGAAAGCATGGTCAGGGCGACGGAAAGAATAGTCGAAGCGACGGAAAGCAGAGCCCAGGTGACGGATAGAGAAGCCAAAGTCGTGGATAGCCCCGCCAAAATCGTGGATAGCCCCGTCAAAATGATGGATAGCCCCGTCAAAATGATGGATAGCCCCGCCAAAGTCGTGGATAGCCCCGCCCAAATCGTGGATAGAACCGTCAAAATGATGGATAGCCCCACCAAAATCCGCCAGAGCGAAGAATTATGAAACAATATATGTGGATTGTGCTCTCTTTTACAACAAGCTGGACTTTTCTAATGAATATAGAATACGATGCAATGGTCTCTCTATTAATAGTAGGAGCTATTTTAATAGCAATCTTCAATTTACATTTATTTTCCATATCATCATTTGACCAAGGATATTATATCAACGATCCGAGTTGTGATGTATCCACAAAATGACTGAATATTCATTTTATGATACACTCTTTTTACAAAGGGGGGAAAGTATGTTTAAACGAGAGAAAAGTATAGAAATTCAACAGAATCGTGATGTGCAATGCGCTCACGGGAAAGTGGCAGTTCAGGGTATTGGCATGAGTGTTTATAGCTTTTTTGTGGATGGGTTATTAATTGATACAGGTTCATACTCACTTTCGCAGGAGTTCCAATCCTTTTTTAACGAATTACCGATTGAACAATTGGCGCTCACTCATTCTCATGAGGATCATTCAGGAAATGCAGCATGGATTCAGCAGCATAAGGGTGTACCTATTTATGTTCATCGTGATTCGGTGAGCCTTTGTGCACAGGATGGAGAGTATCCTTTCTATCGCCAGGCATTATGGGGTGAGCGACCGGCGTTTATTGCTCAACCATTTGGCGATACATTGCAAACGAAATCAGCTACATGGGACATTATCGAAACACCAGGGCATACGACAGATCATGTATCATTTTATAATCGAGAAACAGGTGCTATGTTTACAGGTGATTTGTATATACAGACGAAAACTAAGGTTGTCCTTGATGAAGAAAATATCGTACATACCTTGGCGTCTTTGAAAAAAATAGTAAACTATGATTTCGAGGAAGTGTATTGCTGTCATGCAGGCTTAATTGCAGATGGTCGAGCGAAAATACAAGAAAAAATTGCTTATTTAGAAGAGATGGAGGGGAATATAAGGCAATTATTTGATAAAGGTTATTCAGCAGAAGAAATAACAAAATCAATCTTTTCTCGAGATTACCCGATTACAAAAGTATCAGGGGAACAGTGGTCCTCCAAGCATATTATCACTGCTTTTATAAACCAATTTACACAAGAGTCCTTGAAATAAGGGCTTTTTTTTGTTGATTAACGTAGCACTGCTAAGAAATCAAGGAAAGTAGAGAAAAAAGAATACTTTAGGTAATATAATAAAAAACTTTGTGAAAAAATGTGGAGAAAATGTGACGGATTCAGATGGAGTAATGGATGCGCTTACAATAGTTTGTGAAAAATTTCTCATTTACATAAGAAAAATACTATGTGAAAAGCTGAACAGGTTTAATGCCGGTAATTGTACATTTATTGAAAGACTAATAGATGTAAAAATTATATTTAAAAAATTGATTGTGAAGCTAATAACAAGAAGTAAAAGTGATATATACGATAATAAACGGCGTTATTTCGAAGGAAAAATAAAATTGACAGAAAATTCGTTGACTTTACTTTCACAAAGTATTATGATTCTGGAATATATAATAATTCAAAAGAAAAGGATGGGATTGAATGGATATTATGAAAAAGGCTTTAGACATGCACGAGTATTATAGCGGGAAATTAGAGGTGATTTCTAAAGTACCTGTGCAAGATTCCTATGATTTAAGTCTGGCATATTCGCCAGGGGTAGCTGCGCCTTGTATAGAGATTGAAAGAAATCCATCACTTGTTTACGACTATACAATGAAAGGGAATATGGTAGCGATTGTTTCAGATGGTACGGCGGTATTAGGGTTAGGGGATATTGGTCCGAAGGCAGCATTACCGGTAATGGAGGGGAAGGCTATTTTATTAAAGCGTTTTGCCAATGTTGATGCTTTTCCTATTTGCTTAGATACGAAGAGTACGGATGAAATCGTCAGCATTGTGAAGGCGCTTGCTCCCACTTTTGGTGCTGTAAATTTAGAAGATATTTCAGCGCCAAGATGCTTTGAAATTGAAGATCGTCTGCGCCAAGAATGTGATATTCCTGTATTCCATGATGATCAGCATGGAACGGCGATTGTAGTAGGTGCAGGGATGATTAATGCCAATCGTATTGTGAAGAAAGACGTGGCAACAATGAAGGTCGTAATTAATGGTGCAGGAGCAGCCGGTATTGCTATTTTGCGTATTCTTGTGCAAATGGGCTATAAAAATATTTATATGTGCGATACAAAAGGTCTCATTTATGAAGGTCGCGCAGAAGGTATGAATCCAATTAAAGAAACGGTTGCCCATTTAACAAATCCAGAAAAAATACATGGAACATTGGAGGATGCCATTAAAGGGGCTGACGTCTTTATCGGCGTATCTGTTGCCAATTTACTAACAGAAGCACATATTGCTTCAATGAATGAAGATCCAGTCGTGTTTGCACTAGCAAATCCAAATCCTGAAATTACGTATGAAAATGCCAAAGCATGGGGTGTACGTATTATGGGGACAGGGCGCTCCGATTATCCAAACCAAATTAACAATGTGCTTGCTTTCCCTGGTATTTTCCGTGGGGCATTGGATGTACGAGCAACAGATATTAATGAGGCGATGAAGATAGCCGCAGTGGAAGCGATAGCCGCTCTTGTAAGTGATGAGGAATTAACCGAGGAATATATTGTACCTAAATCATTAGATGAGCGGGTTGTTGAAATTGTTTCGCAAGCTGTAAGTGGTGCAGCTGTTGAGTCAGGTGTGTCGGAGCTATTCCAACAAAATACAGTGCTTTCAGTTTAACATTAATAATCTACTATACCCTAGATTATTCACCAACCAACACAAAATCCCACGGGAAAGCTAACTTGTCGGCTTTTCCATGGGACTCTCTTTTTCACTTAAAAGATGAAAAAAGAATCCATTTCTAATTATATCAAACTATCAAATAAGATGATGAGCAATCGTTAAGATCATCTGTAGCTCTAGTGAAAACTATTCATTCAAATCTAGTGAAGGAGACAAATGTCTCCTTCACTTGGAATATACCGCTGAAGAACCTCCTACATAAGGAAAAGCAACTATTTTCATTTCGCCCGTATCCCCTTTTTATAGTTACGCTGTAGCAGTGAGTCTATGATTGTTCTTCCCAATACTTAACGTTATCCAAATAATCCAAATACTCATCGTTATCTAAATACACCGTGCGTTGAAGGACGCTCCACCATCTAAGCGCGGTCTGAATATGTTTGATTTCAATAGGTTCGACCAGACGATTACTTCTCGCATTATGTGCTTCGAATCGCAGGACAACCTGCTTACTGCCAGAACTACTCGTTTCGATATCGAAAAGATAAGCGAATATATCATAATCATCCTCGACTGTAGGAAATAACGATATATTCTTCCTCCCTTTACATATCCCGATACGAGGAGTGACTTCTCCTTCAGGTATGCGGAATTTATAATATAGATCGCCGTGCCAATAACCTTGTTTATCTGAATCATCAAAGTCATTGTATTCCTCAGTTACCATCGGCAATGCTAGGATGCGTTCGATCTCCTCCACAGTCACCCGTTCACGAAATTGGTCTTGCCAATAGGCTATCGTGTCCGCAGTAAGAAGTTCCCTA
This sequence comes from Lysinibacillus sp. NPDC059133, assembly GCF_042755925.1. Lineage (NCBI taxonomy): Bacteria > Bacillati > Bacillota > Bacilli > Caryophanales > Bacillaceae > Lysinibacillus > Lysinibacillus sp. NPDC059133. The sequence goes on from NZ_JBHZDH010000001.1 coordinate 81,451, forward strand.
TACGTGATTTCCTCCAATAATTCGGGCCAATAATGATTTAGAAGTTGCAAGTAGAGGGAAGGTGAAGTAACTTCCAATGTATGCCACTCTTCATCTTCATTGTGCTGGTAAACGATACTCGTCAGCTTGTGCCTCTTAAACCACTTTCTATATTCGTGTACATATATAAATACGGCGTAAGTATCATCTTGCACCATATAGATGCTGCCTCCAACTACTTTCCCATTATCGTCCAGATGTGGACGATTCATCGATATATTAACATCGTCGATATACAATTCGTAAGCGTCGTCCCCCTTGATTAAAGGCGAAGCCAGCATGCGCTCTACATTGCTCACGCTTAATTCATTATCTTCAAATATTTGTGGAGGCGGAGGCGCATCGAGTGCCCTTGCTTTAAGAAGAGGCTGCTTGGCCCGCAACTGTGCGAGCATCCCTTCTCTATCGAGTATCAATTGCCCATCTCCATCAACAAATAAGCAACGTTCTTCTACGATCTCATCATCAGTATCAGCATCGCTCCGCCAATGAAGCTTGCAATCAAGCTGTCCTCTGATATCGACATCATAATCGTCGGTTTCCACGAACAGCGGAACGGTTACATTGCCACATACGGTAAGCCTTCCATGATTATAGTCACCCCAAAACAAATCCTCTAGATCAAGCTTGCCCTGAATATAGATCTCCTGACCACCGACAATCATATTGCCAGCTTGTACATCGCCTAACACAAATAAGCCTGTAGAACCATCTGTATTCTCATTATAGATATATTGATGAACCGTTAGATTCCCTTTAATCAAAATGCAATATATCGTTTGCTGTTCAAGCCATGTCAAGTAGTTCGCTCTTCTATTGCCATCATTCACTCCTAATGGATGATCAAGATCAAGCTGATCAAGCGTTAAATCGTCGTCATATACAAGTACAAGCTCATCTTTAAAGCGCTGTCGTTGTCCGTACATCCAACTATCTACAGGCAACAAGTGCTCAATCTCAGCAAAAGTATGCTTGGTGTAAGCAGGTATGCTTGTATCCACCACTACATCCGTTGGACGAGGAGCATTGAATGTAAGATCATAATCGGACTTTACGATTAGGTTAATCGCGCGTTCAAGCCCGTAATCATCATGCTCGTTATGTGTTTTTGTCCATAAGAAATCTCGCAACTCAATCCGACTATCCATGTCGCCATCCCAATACACATTAAAGCCAAACCCTTCGAAGAAGGATACAATGACCTCCGCGACCTTGATAGAATGCTCTGGATTGTCTCTGAATGTACCAAATGTAATAGGCAGTATATGACTATCAATCGCCCGCTCAATATCCTGCTCGTGATAGAAGCAATAGCCAGCAGGCAACTTGCCCCGCTCTGTGCATTCATCATAACACTCACGCACATCAGACATTCCATCGCTAATTGTCATACCCGCATGATGCATTGCAATGATACCGCCATCGCAGATCATGTCAAACACCTTAACCAAGCGCTCAAAGTCCGTTGGGTGTTCCCACTCCTTGGCAGCCTCCTCATGGCTAGTGTACACGCGAGAAATGGCTGTCCGTAGCTCTTCTTCCTCTATAGATGAATCATCCTCTTCCTCGATTATCATCTCAAGGATGTCCTCCACACTATAGAATCCTGTCTTAACAAGCCGTTCGATTTGTTCCATCATCATTGCCACTCCTTCCAAATGTTGACTCACTTCAACAATTATCTCATATTTACGAACATTCTCCTATATAACCCCAAAACCAAACACCAACCGAGACTTCGATTGGTGTTCGAGTGTGACATCATTTAATTATATTGCTCGAGAAAAAGCTTGATCTTCGCTCTGGTAACCTGAGAGCTCAAGTTCCCTGGATTATAATCGAATCAATGATCGACATCATTGTACCTAAATCATTAGATGAGCGGGTTGTTGAAATTGTATCGCAAGCTGTAAGTGGTGCAGCTGTTGAGTCAGGAGTTTCGGAGTTATTCCAACAAAATACAGTGCTTTCAGTTTAAAATGAAAAATCGACCATACAGTGAATCTAAAAAAATCTCCCGCTCTCATAGAGAGAGGGGAGATTTTTTACATCATAAAAATACCCAAAACGACAAAGAGAACAATAATCAAAATAATGATTAAGATAAAGAAAATAATGCTTGGAATTAAGATTGTAAAGAAGGCCATCCAATTGGATATTTGATGTGCCTCTGCAACAACCCCTATAGTAATGACGATTGACCAGATACCAATCACAAGTGTTACTAAAATGGCTAGCCAAAAAATCCAAGGCATCGATCCAGCAAAGTCAGGGTCCATTAAAGACTCAGGTGATGTAAATAACCAAATTAAATAAAAAGGAATAAGTACTATAAATGGAATAGCAGTTAAACTTAGCCCTTTAAATAAGTGTGAGTACGTACCTGTTCCTTTAAAAAGTTTACCGAACAGCCAAGCGATTAGTGCAACAAAAGCCGTACCGATTATTCCTGAAATCGGTGATAGAATAACACAAATTAGTACGATAAGCCAAGGAGACCAGTCTATAAAAGATATTTTATCAATAAGGTCTGAAAGTGTAACACCAATATAACCAATTGACAAAAGAAGAATCGCAAAGCCTAATGATTTTTCTTCTATCATGTAACGGGTTGTTTGCTTTGGATGCAACCAAATAGACAAAAATGGATTAACCTTTAGCCTTTCTCGTGATGTTTCATTAAAGTTATCCATTAAATTACCTCCAAAATAATAGTATAAATGCGTTAAGCGTATAAATAGTATACGAATGATCAAATGAAAAGTTTCGAAAGAAAGAAAAAATGATCTTACTAACAAAAAAAGAGCCGCAACTAAGCGACTCTTCTTGATTATTTGTATCTAGTCAGACATAGCATATTAATAGAAAGGATTTTTTTATTCAGCTAACATAATTTTTTCAAGCTCTAATGGTTCTATGTATTGTTCGCCTTTGTAAGCGCGCATATTACCACCTGAAATTTCATCTATTAATAAAATTTCATTGGTTTGAGCATCTCGGCCAAATTCTAATTTAATATCGTAAAGGGTTAACCCTTTTTTGGCAAGTTCTACAGCAACAAATTTAGCAATTTCAATTGTACGTTGTTTTAAAATTGCATATTCTTCGTGTGTTAACAGGTCTAACATTGCTAAAGCATCTTCAGAAATAGGAGGATCTAGTCGATCATCATCTTTGATGGTAACTTCTACGAAAGAATCTAAGTCTTGTCCTTCTTTCACGTAAGCACCATAGCGACGTAGGAAAGATCCTACTGCCTTGAAGCGGCAAATGACCTCTAAACCTTTACCGAAAACAGTTGCAGGTTTTACCGTCATTGTTGCATCGTTGAAGTTTGCATCAACATAGTGAGTAGGAACACCTTGTTCGTTTAGTTTTGAGTAGAAATAAGAAGTTAAGCGAAGACCAGCCAAACCAGCACCGTCGATTGTTAATCCAACAGTATTAGCGCCTGGGTCGAATACACCGTTTTCACCAGTTACATCATCTTTAAATTTTAATAAGTAATGACCATCTTCTAACTTGAACACATTTTTCGTTTTACCTGTATACAATAATTCCACAAAAAACCCTCCAATATGTCGTAGTACTTCATTATTATAACACGAATGTTTTAATTGTTTAATAGTAAAATCGTTCGTTTTAATGTAATTTTTATGTGTGTTTTAACTCTTTTTTTATTAAAAAATAAGATGATAACGAATATTCGTTATCATCTTAGGGTGAATTAAAGTTGTTAATATACGCCTTCAGCTAGCATACCATCAGCAACTTTTACGAAGCCAGCGATGTTCGCGCCAACTACAAGGTTCCCAGGGTAACCATATTTTTCAGCAGCCGCTTTACTAGCTGCGTAAATATTTTTCATAATTTCGTGTAATTTAGCATCTACTTTTTCAAATGACCAGAATACGCGACTAGAATCTTGCGCCATTTCAAGAGCAGATACAGCAACACCACCGGCATTAGCCGCTTTAGCAGGACCGAATAATACGCCCGCATTTAAGAATTCGTTAATTGCTTCAAGATCTGATGGCATGTTTGCACCTTCACCAATAGCTTTTACGCCGTTTTCAATTAAAGTACGGGCTGAACCGCCATTAATTTCATTTTGAGTAGCACAAGGAAGCGCGATGTCACAAGGGATAGTCCAAATACCCGTGCAACCTTCTGTAAATGTAGCATTTGGACGATAGTTTAAGTAAGTGGAGATACGATCGCCTTTTACTTCTTTAATTTCTTTAATTGCATCAAGTTCTAAACCTTCTGGGTCGTAAATATAGCCTGAAGAGTCAGAACAAGCAACAACTTTTGCACCATAGGCTTGTGCTTTTTCAATTGCATATGTTGAAACGTTACCAGAACCAGAAACTACAACTGTTTTACCCTCGAATGAATCGTTGGCATCTTTTAGCATTTCATTTACAAAATAAACAGTACCATAACCAGTTGCCTCTTTACGGGCTAAAGAACCACCATAGCCAGGAGTTTTACCAGTTAATACACCAGATTCGTTTGCTTTTGTTAAACGCTTATATTGGCCCCATAAATAGCCTACTTCACGAGCTCCAACACCGATATCACCTGCTGGAACATCGACATCTGGACCAATATGGCGGTATAATTCAGTCATGAATGCTTGACAGAAACGCATGATTTCTGAATCTGATTTACCTTTAGGATCGAAGTTTGAACCACCTTTACCACCACCGATTGGTTGGCCAGTTAAAGCATTTTTAAAGATTTGTTCAAAGCCTAAGAATTTGATAATTGATTCATTCACGGAAGGGTGGAAGCGAAGACCGCCTTTGTATGGTCCCATTACGTTGCTGTATTGAACACGGTAGCCACGGTTTACTTGAACTTGATTGTTATCATCTTGCCAAGCAACACGGAAGGAAATGATTCGATCTGGCTCAACGATACGAGATAAGATATTGGCTTTTATATATTCAGGGTGTTGTGCAAATACAGGCACTAATGAAATGAAAATTTCTTCAGCTGCTTGTAAGAACTCCGCTTGATAACTGTTTTGTTGTTTTAGTTGCTCAAATACGCCATCAACGTATTCTTTTGCTAATTGTTCGTTGCTTACAGTTGTAGTTGTCATAGTAAAAAAACCTCCAGATATTTGATATTTGTATCGTATATCTATTTTTCGCACTATTCAATAAAATACTTTTTTTAACAATCTTAAGTTTGTGAAAAATTGAACAAATGGAGTTGGGAATTTGTTATATCGAAATAATAATGGTGTGATTGATCTATCTAATTATGAGAAAGGAATGATGCTTTATTGTGAAAGTTTTAATTGATGCTGATGCTTGTCCAGTCGTGGATTTAGCACTATCTATATCATCTGAGTTTGAGATTGAAACAATCTTATTTTGCGATACATCCCACCGTATCGAACGTGATAATGTAATAACAATTATGGTTCCGAAAGGTCCAGATTCGGTTGATTTCACGCTAGTGAATGCGCTTTCAAAGCATGATATTGTCATTACACAGGATTACGGGTTAGCAGCTATGGTTTTGGCAAGAGGAGGTTATCCCATCGATCAAAATGGAAGAGAGATGTCCAATGAAAATATCGAACGTTTGCTCGATATGCGCCATGTTGGACAAAAAATTAGACGTGCTGGTGGACGTACGAGAGGACCAAAAAAACGAACACAAGAAAACAATATTTCGTTCGAATTGAAATTTCGACAAATTTGTGAACGAGCGATTTTAGCACAAAAAAATGGAGGAATCTAAAGGTGAAAGGTGAACTAAAACACGAACTATTTAATCGATTTCCGAGATTAGAAGAGCTAGCAAATCATGATACTGTGCTTTGGGAAAATACAAATCGAAAAAAAAGGGGGGAAACCAATCTTTTTTCAATGGAAGAGGTTGAGGAGGCAGAAGAAACACTAAAACGCTTTTCTTCCTATTTGACTTTAGCATTTCCTGAGCTTTTGGAAAGTAAAGGACTTATTGAATCATCTATACAAGATATATCTTTGATAAAGAAAGCTCTTGAAAAGGAATTTGATGTTTTAATACCAGGTCAATTGATCTTAAAATGCGATCATGCCTTGCCAATTTCAGGCTCTATTAAAGCTCGTGGCGGTATTTTTGAAGTACTAAGGCATGCAGAGCGGCTTGCAATCGCTAGTGGCAAACTAACAAAAGAGGACAATTATGCACGGTTGGCAACAGAGGATTTTCAATCATTCTTCCAGCAATACACAATTGCCGTAGGTTCTACAGGTAATTTAGGATTAAGTATCGGCATTATGGGCAAAAAACTCGGCTTTAATGTCGTTGTACATATGTCGAGTGATGCAAAAGAGTGGAAAAAGGCCATGCTGCGTGAAAAAGGTGCGACAGTTATTGAATATGAAGCTGATTATAGCGTTGCTGTAGAACAAGGGCGACGAGAAGCTGAACTAGACCCTATGTGCCATTTCATTGATGACGAGAATTCGAAGGACTTATTTGCTGGCTATGCAGTGGCGGCGAAGCGTTTAAAAGCACAGTTTGAAAAGACGAATATTACTGTGGATGCAGCCCATCCATTGTTCGTGTATTTGCCGTGTGGTGTAGGTGGTGGACCAGGTGGCGTTGCATACGGTATACGTGAAATTTTTGGAGAATATGCCCATATCTTCTTCGCTGAGCCCATAGCATCCCCTTGTATGACAATTGGCTTAATGACAGGTTTACATGACGCCATCAGTGTAGAGGACATTGGTCTTGATAATAAAACGGAAGCAGATGGCCTTGCTGTTGGGCGTGCGTCAAAGTTTGTAGGTAAAGTGATGGAAACATATATTAGTGGCTGTTACACAGTGAAAGATGAGGAATTATTTAAATCGCTTGCAATAGCTATGGAAGTTGAAGAATTATTTTTAGAGCCATCTGCAAATGCTGGGATGTTCGGACCAATTCAGTTAATGAAAAATGGACAAAGTTATTTAGAAAAGCATGATTTAATTGATAAGATGGAGCAAGCTACCCATCTTGTATGGGCAACAGGTGGAAGTATGGTGCCGGTGGAAATGCGTGAGGAATACATGGCAAAGGCAGTGCAAGTAGCAAGAATTAATGATTAAGGTAGTTAGTTAATGAAAAAACGCAAGAATGCTATCGTAATCAACATTCTTGCGTTTTTTACTTTTAAAAATTTGATCGCAAATTTATGCAAAACATCACATCGTGTTTTTATTTCAAATATCTATTCATTAGAAGCTGTATAGTATTTGGCGCTTACAAATGTTGTGAAAAAGGCTTGGGAAAGTAAAACGGCAATTGCCAATCAAGAAACCCAATCTATTCATCAGACAGAAACGCTCCTTTCGTGGATGGTTGTGTGAGAGCTTTCATTTTAACCAAAAGAGTGGATTCTGTCTTTTTATTTTGTTTAATGGTAATTATTAGAAGTGTTTTTGCTCATTTAGCGTTATTTATATAAATAGTCCAACGCTTGATAATCTTGCTGATAGCGTCCGCCGTCCGCTACTTCAGCGTGATATAGAGCTTTTAAAGCGTAATTTTTTTGCAAATCCATTTCGGACATTAACTCTTTTAGGCGATCATGTAATTCACGGTTTTCTTTCACAAGTTGCTGCATTTGTGGTTTAAAATATTTCATACTGTCTAACTCCTCAATTTATAACGTGCTTATTAGTATAACACTTTTAGCTTTTGAAAATGCACTTATATTCATAATTCTGGCTGTAAAAGATTATTCAGTCAATCATGCCGTGAAGTATTGGCCTAAATTGCAATTTTACTTCAGATTTCCTAAGTCCTTGTTTTGGGTATGTCGGCTTGGCAACAATTCAACACCGCCAAAATTTCTTCACGCAAGGAGGAAAGGGTGGAGATTTGTATAAATTCCTCCTGTTAAATAATGATATCTTAAAGAAATGGATGTCCTTCTCGTGCCATTTCCTTCTCCCATTTGGCAACTTCCTCACGTACAAGAGGAGCAACTTTTGTTCCGAGCAATTCTATAGCTTGCATAACTTGATCATGCGGCATTGTACTTAATGGTACGTACAGCATAAAACGTGTAATCCCTACGTGTTTACGAAGATGGATGATTTTTTCAGCAACTGTATCTGGATCACCTACATATAAAGCCCCTTCCAAACTTCGTGAGCATCATAGCTAGAGCGATCATAATATCGCCAACCCCGTTCTTTACCCAATTTATTCATGCCCGCCTTTGTTGATGGGAAAAACGTATTCGCTGCCCACTCAGTATTCGGGCCAACAAAACCTATTGAATGAGATCCCACCTGAAGTTTTGATAAATCATGCCCTGCTTGAGCAGCTGCCTTTTTATAGAGCTGTACTATAGGTGCAAACTGCATTGGGTTGCCACCAATGATTGCTAGCATAAGTGGTAATCCTAAAAGTCCTGCACGGATGGCAGATTGCTGATTTCCTCCACTACCAACCCATATTGGTAAGGAGTTTTGAATAGGTCTTGGATACACACCTAAATTATTGATTGCTGGTCGATGTCTACCTTCCCATACTACTTTTTCTGACTCTCGAATTTTGAGAAGTAAGTCCAAATGTTCCTCAAATAGTTCATCATAATCATTTAAATTGTAGCCAAACAAGGGGAAGGATTCGATAAAGGAACCACGACCTGCCATAATCTCAGCACGCCCATTTGATAGTCCATCTAATGTGGAAAAATCCTGAAAGACACGTACAGGATCAGCTGAAGATAGAACTGTTACTGCACTTGTAAGCCGAATCTTTTTTGTTTGTGGAGCTGCAGCAGATAGTACCATTGCTGGAGAGGATGCAGCATAATCTTCTCGATGGTGCTCGCCAACACCAAACACATCCAGCCCCACTTGATCTGCAAGAATGATTTCTTCAACCACTTCACGCAAACGTTGTGCATGACTAATCACTTCACCGCTATGAACATCTGGTTTTGTTTCTACAAAAGAGGTAATTCCTATTTCCATTTGTTATCTCTCCTAATCAAATCTAATATTTTGTAAACCGTTTAGTCGTAACCCAAAAAATAAGAGCAAGTGCACTGATTAAAGCTCCGAGGAAACAAACCCCTTCCCAACCAAAGTGTGCATACATCTGTGTAGAAGCAATTGAGCCGCCAGCACTGCCGATGGAATAAAACATCATATATCCAGCAGTAAGTCGACTCCGTGCCTCTGTACGTAATGGAAGAATCATCGTCTGATTAGTGACATGTACTGCCTGTACGGCCAAATCAAGCAACACAATACCTACAATTAATGCCAATAACGACAGTTCTAGATAGTTGATAAACAACCATGAAATGAGTAATAGAACTAAAGCAATACCTGTCGTTCTTTGTCCGTAACCTCGATCGGCCAGTTTCCCGGCCTGTGCTGCAGCTAGTGCACCAGCCACTCCAACGAGACCAAATGCGCCAATTACACTATGTGAAAGAGCTAATGGTGGCGCACTAAGTGGCAGAACAAGCGAAGTCCACAAAATACTGAAATCAGCAAAAATTAGCATGGCTAGAACTGAGCGGATGCGTAATGTTCTTTCTTGTATAAACAGAGTGAACACGGATTTAATTAGCTGATGATAGGGGAGTGATTTTACTTCACGCTCCACCTTTGGTAACACCTTCAGAAACATACAAACCATTACAAGCATGAGGGCGGCAGAGACTAGATAGACGGAACGCCATCCTGCAAGGTCTGTTAATAGACCAGCGAAGGTTCGAGCAAGCAGAATGCCGATGACGATCCCGCTTGTAACAATACCAACAACACGTCCACGTTCTGTAGGGGAAGCCATAGTTGCTGCAAACGCCACAAGTGTCTGCGTCACAACTGCAAGTAGACCTACTAAGGCCATACCTGTAAAAAGCACCACGCTAAAAGAAGCAGTACTAACTATAAACAAAGCCGTTGTGGATAATAGCATCTGTCCGATAATCAAGCGTCGTTGGTTTAGTAAATCTCCAAGAGGCACCAGAAGTAATAAGCCCAACCCATAAAAGATCTGCGTGATGGTAATTACAACACCTATTGTCGAGTGATCAATATTAAATTCATTAGACAATTGATCAAGCAACGGCTGTGCGAAATAAATATTGGCGACAGACATTCCACAGGCTGTTGCGAATAATAAAGTTACAGTTCTAGACATAGAAGGTTGTAGATTCATCACAGATGCATCCACTTCTTGCCTCAGATCATTGTCCACACCATATCCTCCATTCGTTATTGGATTTTAATTATAACATACCGTTCGGTACAATATAATTATTGGTAAATATATCTTAGTGTTGTTTATAATGTCAAGGGTTTATTTGAAATTATTTTACTCCGCATTTACCTAATACAATGAAAATTGACAATAAAAGCAGCTGATTATACAATGTTTACATACTGTTTGGTATTTAAAATTTTAAAGTGACGAACTCAATAACTCTTAAACAATGGAGGTGGATTTTTTATGGCAAGAACCCGTGAATTTGATGAGGAAAAAGTTTTAGAGGCTGCCATGCAGTTATTTTGGGAGAAGGGCTATGAAGCTACTTCTTTAAGTGATCTCACTGCTAGAATGGGGATTCAACGTCCGAGTATTTATTCAACCTTTGGTGATAAGAAGGAACTATTCGAAGCAGCACTTCGTAGATATACGACATCTCGTGCAGCTGATATACGAGCTAGACTTCAAGGTCATACCTCTGTAAAACAGGCATTTGCTATTTTTTTTGAAGAAGTGATTGCTACTGAATATACGAAAGAACTTAGTAATGGCTGTTTTTGCATCAATACAATGGTTGAAGTAGCTCCTCATGATGAGAGATTTGAAATCTTAACGAGAGAACATCAACTTTATCTAGCCGTCATTTTTCAGGAGACAATTGAACGAGGAATCCAATCGGGTGAGTTAGAGGAAGAAACGGATGCAAAGTCTTTAGCACAGGCTCTAATTGTGGCGTTAATTGGATTAACGGTCATGATGAAGTCTCAACCACAAAAATCATTTATTGACAATGCAATCGCAACAACTCTCACATTACTCAAATAAATTTTGTAAACTATTAAACGAATAAAATTAAATAGTACATGTAGAGGCTGAGACAAAACAAATTTCTGAAATAGCGATGAATATTCAAAAATATGCGACAAGATGGTAAAGTCTTGTCTGCATCTAATCGACCACACAATTTCACTTTTTTCACTTCTTCTCGAGACTATTTATGTCCCAGTCTCAATATAAAAAGCCATAACGAAAAGTTTATTTCGGACCCCTTGATACTAAAGGGATTAAATTAATGAAATTAACTCAAATAAATAAACCTCCAAATCCATACATAGATTTGGAGGTTTAAATCTTTATCCCACATTAATAGGCAGTAAGAGAGAAAATAAACCAGCTAAATGGGAGATTAACTGCTCGTATAAGCCCAATTGGTGAAGACTAACCGTTGGGGATGCAGAAGACCTCACTGATTAAAGTTTCACTTTATCATGGCATTGTTTTCGCTGAGCGGTTAAAAATACTTCCTGTGCTGCCCGTACGCCTGCACCTGGCTCGAAGTCATATTCAAAGTCTTGAAGTGCTGCTTCCATTAAAGAAACGGCTTGTAAAATATCACTTGGGAAGCAATAGCCCATATGGCCAAATCTGAAAATTTTCCCCTGCAAATGGCCGAGTCCTCCAGCGAAATCTAAATGATATTGTTGCTTTAAATGTGACAAGAAGTCACCGAGTGCAATCCCTTTTGGTGCCATAATCGATGTAATGGTCGGAGAAGCATGCTCATCAGAAGTAAGAAGTTCAATATTAAGGGCATTCATTGCATGACGGACCATGTTTTTCATTAGCTCATGGCGGGCAACAGTCTTTTCTAAGCCTCCTTCTTCCTCTATAAGTTTACAAACCTCGTGGAGTCCATAAATAAGTGTTACAGTAGGCGTGTTTGGCGTCATCCCTTTTTCCGCCCAGTTACGATAGCTTAATAAGTTTAAATAATAGGATGGTGTATTATTTTCTTCAATAACGTGCCAAGCTCTATCACTAACGCTGACAAGAGAAAGACCTGGAGGTAGCATCATCGATTTTTGAGATCCAGTAACAAGAATATCGATTCCCCAGGCATCCATTTCAGCAGGAGCCCCACCTATGCAACTTACACCATCGACAATACATAATGCGTCCGTTTCCTCACGTACAACTTGTGCTAATTCAGCAATTGGGTTTAAGATACCAGTCGAAGTTTCATTGTATGTGACAAAAACAGCTTTAATATCTTTCAACGGCTGCAAGAATTCTCGTAACTCCTTAGCTGTGCAAGCTTGTCCCCATTCTTTTTCAAGCTTATGTACATGAAAGCCGTATTTCTCACAAATCGAAACGAAATAGTCTCCAAATGCTCCAACAGTGATCACAACAACATTTTCACCAGCAGAAACAGTGTTAACCGCCGCAGCCTCTAAAGCGGCTGTACCACCTGATGGAAGGAGTAAAATATCCTGCTTTGTCCCGAAAACAGGTTTTACTAATTCAATTGTTTCACGGTAAAGCTCTACAAATTCATTGCTTCGATGACTAATAATATCGCGATTCATCGCAAGCTGGACCTTTTTCGGAATTGGCGTAGGTCCTGGATGTCTTAAAATATTTTCATACACAATCATCAAACCCCTTTGTAATTAAAAATTAGAAATTCTAAATTTTCTAACTATAATATAGCATATTTTTTCTGCTATCTAACTTCTTTTTCAAAGAGAGTAGAAAATATAACGAATAGTTCCTAATTTTTATATGATAAAATTTTTATATAAAGGGAGGCTGAGCTATGGAATCGAAAGTAAATTATCCATTTATTTATTTTTTGTTGGAATCAAACATGGTTTTTGTCTATAGAATTAAAACACTTAATTATCTAAACGCATCGGATTTGATAGATAGTAATGAATGGGAGGCATATGAATTACAGCATCATACTCTATTTGAAACATTCAACCATGAAGATAGTAAATCAATTGAGGATTTGGGGTTCTGGCTAGAACACGATAAATTAAACGACATAGTAGAAATTATAAATGACTGCATTCAGAAACAGCGTTCTGTAGACCGACGATTAACAACGCAGGCAGTTCATATTGTGAGCTCTGAATCTGCTGCTGGTTCAGTGAGAGTAGCGCTTGCACCACCTAAACATGTGATTGGATTTCCTGATTGTTTCTCAATTGGACCATTATGGAAGTTGGAGATAAAAAGAGGACAAGCCTTCCGCAATGATTGGTTATTTGAAAATATTAACGATGGACAGGAAGATGTTTATCAAAATAAGTTTACAAATACTTTGCGTGAAATAGAAGATATTTCAAATCATGTTCCTATCTATATTTGGTATGGTAATAATGCCGATGAACAATGTGGGCTGCGTTTTTTCCTCTATTTATTGCGAAATAAATCAAATGAGATTTTTCTTATTAAAACAACAGAACATAGTAAGACTAATTGTGCGACAAGTCAGCTAAATTCACAGCAATTAGCGCAGCTATTTGTGGACATAAAAGAAAAAAAGCCAATAACTATCCAAGACCGTCTTATTTACCAAAATGAATGGGAAACTTTATCGCAAACTAACGATGTTCTGCGCCTATGGATTAATAATGAAATAAAAGAGGTATCAGAAAAATATTTTGATTCACTTATTATAGTGACGATAGAAAGGCTACATAATGAACAAGCAACAAAAGATTTTATAAAGACGGGAACAGTGATTGCGGAACTCTTACCTTTAATGGACGAGCTTCCAAGTGTCTTCTTTTTAGAATGTAGAATAAGATTTTTAGTCTATAGTGGGGTGCTTGCATTAAAAGGTATTCCTAAGTCCATGAGACACTATAGTGTGAAATTACGTGAATAAGTAAAAAAACCACTTTACCCTTTAAAAGGTGTAAAGTGGTTTCTATTTTGCATATATAATTATGCAACGAAAGGTTTATTCATCTTCATTAAGCCGTAGATAAAATAGAAAAGTCCGAATGTAATGAACGATAAAATAATATACAGTACTGCTCTCCCAGGCTCACCAGACCAACGATAAAAGAGGCGATATGTGAAATACAAAACATAAATACAAACACCTAATGATGAAAGTATACCGATAAATGGAATAAATGCAACCAGTAAAAATCCAGCATAAATTAGAACATTCTTTTTCGCTTCGGCACGAACTGTTACGTCATCATCACCTTTTGCAGTTAATAGGAAAAGGCTATAAACGTTTATAACAGGAATCCAAGCAACATAGGCAAGATCATCAAAGCCATTTGCTTTAGATGCCTGATAATAAATAAGTGAACTAATAATATAGCCTATAATACCCATTACAAGAAAAATCAACATAATGATGAGAAAAAAACCGGCGAAAAAGGCATCAGTATCACTATAATAATAAGAATCGTACATTGGAAAACCTCCTTTCAAAAAAATACTTCCTAATAATAACAATACTTAAATGTTAAATCTATAGTAGGAAATATTAGGAATTTGATGATAATCGTACATATATACTATTTTAAGGTAAGGTGTATCTTATTTCCGTGATGAATTTTTGATAAAAGATTGATCAAATTGTAAAAATGAATTTGGAATTATTAGAAGCCTAGTGGTGAAGAATCATTTTATGCATATTTTTAAATCCATCGAAGAAAAAGAAAGTCTCTAATAATAGAATAGTTAGAGGTTGATTATTGATTATATCTATAGAAATGTTGAACTTCGGTAAGGAACAGCATAAATGTGTTTTTCTATGAAGGTGAAAAAGTGATTGAAATATAGCTTAATCTTTTTTCAAATAGGGTTTTTATAGTTATTTAATAACAACCCTTTTAACCTTTTGTCTAAAAAAAAGTAAAATTACTTACTTTTTGTAAAAATATAAGACAATCTATTTTTAGTAAAATAAATGAATAGACGAACATAGTCTCTTTTCTCTGATTATTCAAAATATGCAACAAGGGGGATTTAGATGCAAGCGAACATTGCTTTTTTTAATGGGGAAGTAATTACTGTAGATGGACAAGATTCTATCCGAGAGGCTCTAGCGATTTCTGATAACAAAATAGTAGCAGTTGGTTCGAAAGAGGAGATAAAAGAATTAATTGGTGACTCTACACAAGTAATTGACCTGGAAGGAAAGTCAATTCTACCAGGAATTATTGATGCTCACTTACATCTGGTCATGTATGGTACTTTTCAACTCAGTATCAGCTGTAAAGAGCCCGGGTTGGATTCCGTAGATGCAATTTTGACTGCTTTAAAAGATAAAGCTGCTACTACACCAAAGGGTCAGTGGATTCGTGCTTGGGGTTTCAATGAACAAACTGTTAAGGAAAAACGATATCCTACTCTTGAAGAATTGGACAATATTACGATAGACCACCCAATCGCCATTACCCGTACTTGCGGTCACATCGGAATTGTAAATTCAGTTGCTTTACGTCTATCAGAAATTGACGAAACAACACCTGATCCCCAAGGTGGTTTTATTGAAAGAGATGCAAAAGGTCAACTAACTGGACGATTGATTGAAAATGCTTATATGCAATTTAGTAGGTTTGCGACTTTTTCAAATGAAGAAGTTTATCAAGCTATTCAAATCGCGCAGCAACATTTCTTAAAAGTTGGCATTACAAGCGTTCATGAAGCTGGAACGTTTACAAAGGAAGATTACCGAATGTTACAATTAGCCTCCCAAAAAGGAGATTTGAAAATTCGTATCTATGCGATGATTGCTAGTATAAATGACTGTAAACAGTTCACATTAAATATGATGGAATCTGGGGTGTTAACTGGAACTGGAAATGAATTCTTTAAAGTGGGTCCTGCTAAATTGTTCACAGATGGTAGTAGTACAGGTCCGACTATTGCGACCCGTGAAGGTTATACAAGCAATCCCGACGACTATGGAATCTTATATTACTCCGAGGATGAAATATATGAAGTGCTTGGTAAAGCACATGAATTAGGCTATCAAATTACTGTACATGCACAAGGTGACCAAGCAATTGAAACGTATTTGAACGTTGTAGAACGGGCTTTAAAAGAAAATCCTCGTGAAAATCATCGACATCGCATTGAACATGCTGGAATTTCAAGCCCCGATTTACAGCAACGAATGAAAGAGTTAAAGATGATTCCAATACCTAATCCACCATTTCCGTATGAATTTGGTGAAAGTTATTTAACGAATTACGGTGAACGTACGGACTTTATGTACCCTGCGCGAGACTTTATTGACCAAGGAATTATTACTGCTGCTGGGTCAGACTCACCAGTTACAACCTACAATCCGTTTATTGGAATTCACGAAGCGGTCAATCGACTCACTGCCAATGGAATTTCATTTGGCGGAAAACAAAAAATAGATGTTCTTGAAGCCATTCGTCTATATACCTATAACGGTGCATATGCAAGTTTTGACGAGGATATAAAGGGTAGTTTAGAACCCGGTAAATTAGCAGATATGATTGTACTTGATCGAAGTATTTTGAAAGCCCTTCCACAAGAATTAAAAGATATTCAAGTCGAATTAACAATACTAGATGGCGATATTCTTTTCGAACGCTCTAACGAAAACATACTGATGAGGATGGGGGACTCTTATGACAATAAAAATTTCAAGCTGTCAATTTGAATTGCAAAAAGTTGATAATTTCTCTACCTTTAAAGACCGAATTTTACATGCATTCAATGATGTGCCACTTACAAGTGATTATGTGCTCTTACCAGAGTTATTTACGATGTCTTTACTAACAACTTATAACAATTACAATCAATTCACAGAAAAAGATAATGAGAAATTAGGTTCCTTTTTAGATGACTACCTTGAATTTTTTAATAATCTTTCAAAGAAAAGAAAACAGATTATTATTGCAGGTTCAACAATTGAGCCCACCTATGAAGGAAATTATAATACGACCTATATCTTTGATGGAGAGGGCAATGTATTAAAACATAGGAAGACACATATTTTTCCTGCTGAATCTGGTTGGAACACTATTGAGGGAAATGAATTAGAAGTTTTCAAAATTGGACCAGTAACATTTGGTATTGCAATTTGCTATGAAATAGAGATTCCAGAAATTGCACATATATACAGTCGAAAAGGTGCCGATATTATCTTTTGCCCTTCCTATACGTTCTCTGAATATGGTTTCTGGAGAGTTCGTCATTGTGCTCATGCACGAAGTATTGAAAACCAACTCTATGTCGTTCATTGCCCTACGATTGGCGAAATCCAAGGACCCATTCAAAATGGACTTGGGACAACCGCTATTATTGGCCCTGCTGACTTACCTTGGACAAAAAATGGCGTAATTGCAGAAACCACAAGTAAATCAAGTACAGTTGTTACAGCTGAACTATCTCTTGAAGATCTTTACGAAAATCGTAAAAATGGGGCTGCAACAACTTATAAAGATCGTATCCGTAGAAAAGACATTTATACATTATGAATCCGTGTTTTGAATTCCAAATTTCCATGCTTATTCTCGTTAAACTAAGGGTTACACTACTTTTTTGTACGATAAAATAGAAATTCAAAGGAGGCTTATATGAAAAACATTAAACTGTTATTGTTGATACCGTTTATTGGAATGTGCTTATGTTTGCCCTTTGCAAATAAAATAGAGCCTTATATCTTTGGCTTACCGTTTCTCCTGTTCTGGATTATCCTCTGGATGATTTTATCGTCATTAGTGTTAGCGATTGTGTATAAATTGGATCCTGAAAACCAAGGAGGAGATGAATAATGAATATTGCTTTACTGATTATCTTTGCATTTGCATTGATTGCTCTTTTCCTTGGTATTCGAGCAACACATGGGAAAAAAATGAATGTCGATGAATTTGCTGTTGGTAATAAGGGTTTTGGTACATTATTCATTTTCCTACTAATTGCAGGAGAAGTTTATACTACTTTTACATTCCTCGGTGGTAGCGGTTGGGCTTATTCGAATGGAGCCGCTGCTTTTTATGTACCTGCATATATTTGTTTAGCATATGTTTTATCGTATTGGATTGCACCGAAGATTTGGAACTATTCTAAAGATCACCATATTATTTCTCAACCAGAATATTTTGCTTCCCACTATAAAAGTCCGATATTAGGATTAGTTGTATCATTTTTGGGTGCTGTCGCATTGATCCCATATATAGTTATACAATTAAAAGGGTTAGGTATTATTGTTTCGGAGGCTTCCTATGGAGGAATTAGCCCAATTAGGGCTAGTACTATTGGTGCCATAATTATTACAATTTATGTTACCATTTCAGGTATCCACGGCTCTGCTTGGACAGCTGTATTAAAGGATATCATGATATTAGGAGTCATTGTATTTTTAGGAATTTATATTCCATACCATTATTTTGGAGGGGTACAACCTCTATTTGAAGCTGTAGAAAAAATAAAACCAGAAAGTCTAACTCTCGCTAGTTCTGGATTAAGTATTTCTTGGTTTGTCTCAACCATTATATTAAATGCGTTTGGATTCTATTTATTACCAAACTCCTTTTCCGTATTATTATCATCTAAGAGTGCAAAAGCGTTGAAGAAAAATGCCATTACCTTACCTTTATACACTCTATTACTCTTATTTGCATTTTTCATTGGTTTTGCAGCCATTGTAGAGATTCCAGGATTACAAGGGGCTGAAGGAGATTTATCTTTACTTCGATTAACGATTCAAACATTTGATCCTTGGATAGTAGGCGTTGTCGGTGCTGCTGGTTTATTAACTGCTTTAGTACCTGCATCTGTTATGTTAATGTCTGCTTCAATAGGATTAATGACTGGATTTTACAAGCTTGTGAAACCAAAGGCAACAGATCGCCAGCAGTTATTTGCTTCAAAAATGTTTGTGTTTGCTATAATATTGGTTGCATTCATCTTCACGATTACTGGAGGGGATGCACTAGCAATCTTAAACATTATGTCATATAGCTTAATAACACAACTTGTTCCGGCGCTCCTATTTAGTTTCTATAAAAATCGCATTCTTAACAAAATCGGTACAATGGCAGGAATTTTAATTGGTGTAGGAATCGTATTTTATGGTGCCATAACATCACATAAACTAATTGACTTTTTCCCGAACATCCCACACGTAATTAATGACATCAGTACAGGAATGATTGCTGTTATTATTAACTTTGCAGTAGCTATTGTAGTAAGTCTTGCAACCAATCATTTAGTTGCGAAAGAGAAGGTCGATATTGATACACTTGTAGCATAAAAATGACTTGATCATTTAACTTATTATATAAAATTAGACGTTTATTCTAATGTGAATAAACGTCTTTTTTCTAATTTGAGAGTTAATACAAGAATGTAAAAAATATACATGGTAAA
This sequence comes from Lysinibacillus sp. NPDC059133, assembly GCF_042755925.1. NCBI lineage: Bacteria > Bacillati > Bacillota > Bacilli > Caryophanales > Bacillaceae > Lysinibacillus > Lysinibacillus sp. NPDC059133. The sequence goes on from NZ_JBHZDH010000001.1 coordinate 100,891, forward strand.
ATTGGTATAATAATATTGGGAATTATTGTTTTTTATGGAGTAAAAAAATAATGAGATAGGGGAGTTTGTGTTGCTAATTATTTTCTTTGTATTAATAGTTTTAAGCTTTTACCTCATGGAAAAAAATTATCGGAAAAGTGTCTATTATAAACTGACAAAAAATAATTTTTTTGCAGTTAAATTTAATAAAGGAAGAAATGGTGAGTACTTAACATCGAAAATTATTGAGAAGCATGCCTTACAAAGTCACAGGCAATTATTAAATGTGTATGTTCCAAAGAGAAATTCAGATGAATTAACGGAAATTGACCTTCTATTTATTGATCGAACGGGACTATATGTGATTGAGTCAAAAAACTATAGTGGTTGGATCTTTGGCAATGAAACGCAACAGCAATGGACACAAACGATGCCGAATAAGAAAAAATATAAATTTTTCAATCCGATCCGGCAAAATGCTACGCATATCCGTGCAATTCAAGATTTTTTAGACCTTCCGAAAGAAGCAATTCATTCAGTCATTGTCTTTAGCGAACGCTGTACATTGAAAAAAGTGGCAGTAACTTCCCAAAATGTACATGTTATAAAACGAGAGAATTTAAGGCGTTTTATCCAAACACAAAAGCAGACTGCAAGACAGCTTTTCTCTCAAGACGATATTCAAGCAATTTACAATAAGCTTGTGCCTCAAATGCAAGTATCCAATGAAGTCAAAAAACAACATATTCAAACGATTCAGCAGAAATATGGAAAATAATCGTATGATAAAAGGAGTTAGTAGACATGCCAATATACAACAAATTAGTACGTGATTTAATTCCACAAGTAATTGAAGCAGGGGGTAAAACATGTAACGTAAGAATATTAGAACAAAGTGAACATTTAGAAGAAATAAAAGTGAAAATGCAAGAAGAAGCATTAGAATTTCTAGAGGCAGCCTCTCCAAAAGAGGCTATTGAGGAACTTGCGGATATTTTAGAACTAGTACATACAGCTATACAAATGTACGACGTGTCCTACGAACAATTAGAACAAATACGTACTCAGAAGAAGAGGCAACACGGAGGATTTTCGAAAGGTATATATTTAGTTGAGGTGAAGGAGTAGGGGAAGTAGTATGTCGCATGATTTAAAGGTCGGTGAAATACGTGAACAATATGTAACTGAACATCAGATTTGGCAACATCTGAATAATTTTTACTATCGTTCATCAGTCGCAACTTCTTATAAGTATGTGTTTTTTAAAGCATTGCTTGAAAATTTATACAATGTAGACGAGAAGTTAGTACTCAGTTATGATCAAATATTTTATTCTTTCACAAATATATATTGGAATTTAGTAATCCATCACAAGTTAGCACAATCACCGAATAAAAATAAACCCGCTCGTGCCCAATCCATTTTGCAGAAATATGCTAATGACGATGCTATCCCTCCAGAATGGCAATTCGATCAGCTTTTAGATTCTTTGCAACTAAAAATCGTCAATGAGGTGAAGCGTGATTGTAAGCAGAACGTTATCGGCGCATTTTATGGAGATACAGCAGGGGTATTCTATGAATTTGACATCAAACATGCACATTTTCGTTTTAACAATCCTGTCTATCAATTCATGAAAAAATACCAGCGTATTTTAACGAATCTAACAAATTATCATTTAGTCAAATATCTCGAAAAAGTGAATGAAGCCACAAGTATGGCTTTGCTCTCTAAAATAGAAGTAATTTCAAAGCGTAGTTCTTTAGAGACGTTTTATAAAGTTCTTACACAATTTGAAAAAAATAGATGCTTCTATTGTAACTGTGATTTATCAACCAATCGCCGAAAAACACACGTCGACCACTTCATTCCTTGGAGCTTTGTTCAAAGTGATAATTTATGGAATTTGGTGTTGGCGTGTAATGATTGTAACTTACATAAAAGTGACAAAATCACAACTAGATTTTATTTAGAGTCCATGCTCGAAAGAAACCATAATTTAGTGTTAATTGTTAGAGAACCAACTTATTTTTATACATATGAAAATAGCAAACTTGTGGATTTATATGATTACTCAATAATGAACGGATATACGACGTTATGGGAGCCGGGGAAGGTACACATGTTGAAGAATTAATTTGATTTTATTACAGAAGAACATAGAATAACTTTGACGGGTTATACGTTTCTTTAAAAGTGGAATTATTTCATGCGTTGTCACGTTTGATAATCTTATTATTTCAAGATATAGTTTTTGTCAGAGATACATGAAGGAGGAATTCATATGGCAGAAATTAAATACAAAATTATTGAAACGATTGCGGTATTATCGGAGGGCAATAAAGGCTGGAAAAAAGAATTGAATTTAATTAGTTGGAATGATCGTGAACCGAAATACGATATTAGAGATTGGTCGGAGGATCATACAAAGATGGGGAAGGGTGTTACGTTATCAATGCCTGAACTACAGCTTTTGAAAGAGTCGTTAGCTAAATTGTCAGAATAACAAAGGTATTCTTTTTTAGGTAACAACGTCAGTCGGGAGTCATGCTCATGAAGCGGCAAATGTAGAGTATAGCCATTCACCTGAGACAGGTGGAAAAACATAAATCTTCTGAGGATTTTCCGTAGAATAAATTTCTAAAAATTGTTAGACTAGCAGTAGCAACAATTCATAATGCAGGTGGCGGCTGAACTCCCTTTTGAAAGGGGGTGAGGCGGATGACAGTATTTGAAGCATTCAGTTTGATTGTACAATTTAGCCTTTTGCTAATTGCAGTACTTACACTGATGCTAAGCATTATTGTCTCTCAAAATAAAAAGAAATAGCCACCCTGCCGGCTAAGTAAGGTGGCGATTTCTACAACTTTAACTTGGTCAGCCGCTATGGTTGCGGCATGATTGTTGCTTTTGGCTGGATGTTGACGCATCCAGTCCTTTTTATTCTATAGTTAGTGTATCATATTTATTCTAAAAAGAACATTTTGTCTAGTCTTAAATGAATTTTGCAATGTCATTTAGCGTTAAACGAGATGAGCCGTAAGCTGATGCTGCTGCTTTTCCGATAGCGATTAAGACGATTGGTACTAGATTATCTGTTAATTCAAAGCGCTCCGCAAAAGCCTCTTTATTGAAGCCACCCATTGTAACCGTATCATAGCCCATATCTTTTGCTAAAAGCATGATCTGCATAGAAATTAAGCCCGCATCAAATGTAGCAATATTTTTTAGAATTTCTTTAGGAAGGTTTGGATAAAGCTTTAATGAATTTTCAATCATCATATTTTTTGTTGCTTCATCCATATAGCCAAGCTCGAAGTTTTTTGTATAGACTTCCTCTACATTATTGTACATTGCAGTATCGCCTAGTACCGCAATGATGGCAGAAGCAGTTTCTACTTGTTCCTGGTTATTAGCAATCAAACGCAGTTCTTTTTTTACTGCTTCATCTTGTATTACTAAAAAGCGCCAAGGTTGTAAATTGCTTGATGATGGAGCGGTTGTTGCCTCAACGAGCAATTCCTCTAATTCAGATTGTGGAATTTTAAAATTTGCCTCATATTTACGAACAGATTTACGATCGTGCATTACTTTATTTAAATAACTTTTAGTTGTAGTCATCGTTAAAAAAATCTCCTTTGTATTTATGATATTTTACTATACGATATACTTTTTAAAATTCCAAGTAAATCGCTCGAATTAGATTGGTTTGCATTTTTACTTAAATTTAAATGCTTCGAAGTTAATGCTTATATCTTTATTGCGGGATTTCAATTGCTTGGCAAAATGTTTTAGCATTTTTTCAGGGCCACACATAAAAATACTCGTATGCGCTGGCACTGAAAAATTTTTAAATGAAAGCCTGTCCATTTGGGCAGTATCAATAAAGTTCACTCTAAATTGTTGATTAGTTTGTGCATACTCCTGTAAAAATTCTTTATAGATAGCATTGTCTTCACCATGATAAGTGTAAAATAACTCGATAATACGATCGACGGGCTGTGATTGCAAATAAGATAAAAATGGGGTAATACCTATGCCACCTGCTATCCAAACTTGTCGTTGTGACTCATTTTCAAAATTAAAATGACCATAAGGACCATCAAGTGTGACTGGTGTATTCAGTTGAACGGAATCATATACTTTTTTTGTGAAATCACCAAGTACCTTAATAGAGATAAATACTTTTTTTCCATCGCCACCTGAAATAGAAAATGGATGAGGCGCCTTTTCTATGCCATCTTGCAAAATCTTGATAAAAATAAATTGTCCATGTCGATACGGTATTGTTTTATCAAGTGTTAGCTCCAGTTCAATAACATTGGGCCCTAATTTTTTGATCCCCGTTATGTTGCCATTATATTTAAAAAACATATCCTGATACATCGTCAACATATATAATGCTGACATAAATCCAATAGTCGCCGTAATTGCGGTAAAAATGCCTAAAGGTGTAGGCTGTAACAAATCGTATCTGCTTGAAAAATAGGCATGATAAATTCCAAATGCATAAGGGATCAGCAATAACCGATGAAAGATCCGCCAGTGCTCATATTTTAAAAATTTAGCCAAAAGCGCAATTAAAATTAACGCTATGAAACCATATTGACCAAGTGACCCCAGTTCTTTCGCAAATTCGCTGAATGAAGTTCTTTCTACTTTATCCAAGCGGGGGACTAGACCTTGTAATTGCCCATGGATAATCACCAATACTAGTGAAAATATTGCTATATATTTATGATAAAAATAAACATTCTCTAGCCCATGGAACCAACGCTCAAAAGTTTTCATTCTTGTTGCTAACAAAAAGACAAGAAAGAAGCCCGTAATGGCCATGCCTCCAATGATGTGACTAAGCCTGTTAACAGCATGGATAGGCTCTATAGGTGTAGCAAAATACCACAGTAAAGCACCGCTAGTCATTATTAGTATGATAAACAAAATTCCTTTGATAGATTTCATAAATAACCTCCAGTACTCATTTTTATCTCTAATCATCCTATATATACAATAAGAACCTGAAATGTTTCTGATTTTTTATGAGAGTATTTTCTCGATTAGACATAAAAAAGGGATTGTTTGTTCGGAATATATGTTCCTTTTTGGGATGGGGTGTGATAAATTAAGAAAGGTCAAAATATAGAGACATAAGGAGTGGAAGTAAATATGCAAGGGAATACACATATTATTGGGGGCATCACGGCAAGCCTTGCCTTTGCACAAATTTCTAATGATAATCCGCTTGTTTTAGTAGGAGCAGGCGTTATCGGTGCATTACTTCCAGATATTTGCCATGGTGGAAGCAAAATTGGAAGGAAGTTTCCTATCATTTCAAAAATGGTCAATACTTTGTTTGGACATCGTTCCTTTACACATAGTTTGCTTTTTTTATTTCTGGTTTGGATGTTACTACATACGTTTATACCTTACGAATCCATTTCACTAGGTATTTTATTAGGGATGGCAAGTCATGTTTTCCTTGATATGTGTACGAAGAAGGGTGTAAAGCTGTTTTTCCCAGTATCTATTTCAGTACGTATGCCAATTACTACAAAAACGGGTAGTAAAGTTGAAAAGGTAGTGTTTATGTTGTTAACGATGCTTTCAGTCTTTTTTAGCTATGAAATAATTTTTAAACTAATTCAGACAGTATAAAAAAGGAGCCCAGTACGAAAGTTTTTTCATACTAGGGCTCTTTTTAAAGGTGAAGGTTTTAGTCAGCTTGTACCTCTTCAACCGTTTGTTCTACTTCTGCTCGTGTCATTTTTTCACGACCTTCTTGCATCGCCTTCAATGTTTTATGGGCTAAGGCAAGGGGTAATCGACAGAATAATAATACCGTTCTTTTATTAATATCTTTCATATAAAGATCCGCTTTTGCAAGATTTTCCTCCGCGTATGCAAATAAATCATCGCGTGTCCAGCCATCAGGAACGAAACTTACTCCACGCTCATCCAGATCCTCATGCTGATTGCGTAAAATATTGACTGCTTGGAGACCACGGCCATAGCCAATCGCTAAATCGCGATCTGTTTGAATGTCTGCACCCCACGCCCAAAGCTCGGACAGCATTGTCCCAACAAGCCCTGCTACGTAGTATGTATAATCATCTAGATCCTCTCGCGTATGCACCTGCCAGTTTGCTTTTGCCCATTTTGCCATCCCAAATGCCATTTCACTTGTTGAAGCTTGGACAATTTTACGTGAGCCTTCAGGACAAAATGTTAGCCAATCTGCTAAACGAAGAGATACTTCAGGTAGCTGATCTGCATATGGCGCTAATAATGCTTCATAAGCTTCAGCATTAAATGATTCCTTTAATAACTCGCTTGTTGCATTAAGTAAATCGAATTTCACATCATTAGAAAGGTTTTCATGATCCTCAATTTCATCTATAGCACGCATTGCTAAATATGCGGCTGCCACTGACAATTTTAAATCATTTTTTAAAAAAGTAATCGGTATATAAAAAGTGCGACTAGTTTCCTTTAAAACTTGCATCGCTTCTTTATAAAGTTTCTTTTGATCTTTCACTTGTATTCCTCCGTTCAAATGGTAACACCTCTATAGTATATCGTATCGTAAAAGTGATGAAAGATAAAACAGATTGTTCAATTTATAATCAACTATTTTCAAATGGTATAGATTAAGACAAAGAGAGTGTAGATAACGCGGTTGCAATTTTTATAGGTAGGGATGGACACAGCAATGGCAAAATTGATTTCGATAAGCGAACTAGTAAATGTTGGTGGATATCAGCTAGAATTGCAAAAGAAGTGATAATGTATCGAGTGTCATTGCATTTTCACTTCTTTTGTTTTTATAGTAGAATAATGTTAAAGTTATAAAAATGCGACGAAAATCGTGTGATTAATAGAAAATAATTGATATTTTTCGTCTTTTTTTTCATGAAAGTTTGCTAAGTTATTGCACATTTATTTCAACAGCGTTAAAGTTTAGGAAGGACAAAGATACAACTTCACTTTTCGAGTAATTGTTGCTGCCGCTTCGCTTTCGCACAGAAAACATTTGCTGCTGCCGCTTCGCTTTCGCACAGAAAACATTTGCTGCTGACGCTTCGCTTTCGCGCAGTAAACAATTGTAGCTGTAGATTTGCTTTCGGTACTGAAATACAATTCATCGGATTTTGGCACAATAACTCCTTGCAAAATCCGTGATCTGTGAAGGCATGAACGTTATTCAACTGGCTTCAAAATGCCTTTTGAATAAAAGTAAAATCTAGTATATATCTCACCTTCTGAAATAGAGATTGTACGTTAATTCAAAGGAGAATGGTATGCCAAAGGCTATAGGTATTGATGCAGGTGGAACATTGACAAAAGTTGCTTATTTAGATGAGCATAATGAGCTTGTTTTAATAACTTTCCCGTCAAATGATTTGCTAGCTGTGAAGAATTGGATAATTAACCATCCAGATATTGAGGATATTGGTGTTACGGGAGGGCGTACAGAACAATTACTTGATGTCATTAAAACCATGAAATCGATTCATTATATAGTAGAGTTTGAAGCCACATTGAAGGGCGTTCGATTTTTGTTGCAAAAAGAGGGCTACTTTTTCGAGCGAAGCATGATTACAAATATTGGTACGGGTACTTCGATTCATTATATGGAAGATAATACGCATATTCGTGTTGGTGGGACAGGTGTTGGCGGAGGAACATTGATCGGATTGTCAGCGCTTACAACTGGAATCACGGATTATAATGAAATAAGAGAATTGGCCTCTAAAGGTAATCGAGAAGAAATTGATTTACTTGTAAAGGATATTTACCAAGGGATGGACACACCTATTGATGGGCATTTGACAGCTAGTAATTTTGGGAAAGTTGGTATTACAGAGTCAGTCAAACATCCAACAGAAGATATTATTGCAACTGTACAGGGGCTTGTTGGTGAGGTTATTACAACACTTAGTATTCAATATGCTGAAGAGAAAAATGCACAGCATATCGTTTATATCGGTTCAACTTTAAGTAATAACGATCATCTTGCACGTGTTATTGCCAATTACACACGTACGAAAAAACATACACCAATTTTTATTAATGATCATGGTTTTTCAGGTGCAGTCGGTGCATTATTAAATATAACTGAATATACGATTGTCTAAATACAAATGTACATTACTAATTAATATTGGTGATGTACATTTTTTTATACTGTAAATGTCTGTAGTAATACCCAAAGCATAAAACCTTTTATCCTGAGCACATTACATGTAGGAGGTGAATATCCGTGGGCAATAGAAACACCAATAAGAACAACAAAAATAACAATAAAACAATGAATGTTAGAACGCATAATCCTTTTGATACCTACAAAAAAATAGACCTCGATCAATCAAATAGCAATAACAATAACCCGAATGACAATCTAAATGAAGAATTCTCTGCAGAATTTGATGCGAAAGCCAAAAATAAAGATAATAAAACGAACCATAAGAAAAATCAACAATCCAACAAAAACAAATAACCGAAATATGGGAGGCTTAAATAATGGCAAAGAAGGGTAAAACAAGCTTCAAAAAGAAAAAGAAAGAAGATACACATAAAAGAAATGATCATGAGGAATATTCAGCAGAATTTAATCAAGTAATTCATAACAATCCTCAACAACCAAAACAATCCAGCAAAAAATAATAAAAACTGCTCCTTAAGTAAATTGAAAAAATACTTAGGGAGCACTTATTTTATGCTGTTTTGGCGACTTTATGCCAAAAAAATATGAGAGGTTGATTCACTTGCGAAAATTTTTTGTAATGCTAGGATTCTCTCTTGTATTGTTTGCCGTATCGACCTACCTCCCAACAAGTGTCTATGCTCAGCAAGAAATACCAGCCCATGCTCAATGGGGAAAAGTAGCGATAAAAGAAACGCAGGCAAAATACCCTCAAGCTAAAATCCTCGATTATTTGCATGAGGGAAGCGAGGTTAAAGGAGACACCACGATTGAGAAATTTAAGCTTTGGATAAAACTAAGTGACAAGGAATTCGGTGTACAAGTTCGAATCAAATATGTAACCAATACAAATAAATTGGTAAAAGTTGAATTCCAAGAAATCACTTCATAAAATAAGAGGATGCCTAACTTCAGGCATCCTCCTTCTATTAGTTTTCTAGCTTATGAATAAATTCTCGCATTAATCCAGGTAAATCTGGCCATGCATGACCACTAATCAAATTGCCGTCTGTATGAAGATTAGCATCGATATACGTTCCTCCTGCTACTTGAACCTCTGGCTTGCAGGCAATATAAGCAGTTAGCTCACGTCCTTGCAGAATTTTTGGAATGGTCGCGAAAATTTGTGCTGCGTGACATACAGCAGCGATTGGTTTATTTGCTTCAAAGAAATGGGTCACTAGTGCTGGAACATGCTCATTTAAACGAATGTATTCTGGCGCTCGTCCACCAGGAATGATAAGTCCGTCAAATTGTTCTGGAGCTACCTCTGCAAAAGATGCGTGTGCTTCTAAGCCATATGCTGTACGCTCGATGTATGTATCGACTCCATCGACAAAATCGTGCAATACAGTTTGTAATTTCTTTGCGGATGGTGCTGCAATCGTCACATCATAGCCAGCCTCTAGACAACGGTAATAAGGATAAAAAATTTCTAAAGCTTCAACTGCGTCTCCTGCAAGTATCAATACCTTTTTGCTCATGTTTCCATCTCCTTTTATTGTAATCTAGTAGCTTAATTCGACACTTTCAAAAAATTCCCTTCTGATATTTTAGAAAAGCTGAAAGAAGTTAAAGCCTTCGGACGCAATTATTGCCGAGGCATAATGGATACAATGCGCTTTACAACGAAAAAAATGAAGCGTATAGTATTTATTTAGCTAGGTAAATAAATTCAGGAGGTTAACATGAATCCTATATTTCATGCTTTATTCCAAAAAAGCCGTTATATAACGAATTGTTTAAATGAAGTACTGAAACAACACAATTTGTATAGCTCACAATGGACTATTTTATATTGCTTACATAATCATGGGCCTATGACGTTAACGCAAATATGGAAGTATTTAAACGTTGAGGCGCCAAGTATAACTAGGGCAATTACGCGACTCGAGACTTTAGGTTGGGTACTAAGAGTAGATGGTGAAGATAAACGGGAAAAAATCGTTACTTTAACATCGTATGCAGAGGAACATTTGCCTGTTATTACTGAAACCATTTTAGCTTTTGAGGCAGAAATGGTGGGGGCATTGACGGTCGATGAGCAGCAACAATTTATGATTTTACTGGAAAAAATGAAAGGTTGATTGACATGCAGCAAGAAGGGAATACACAAATATGGACGAAGCGGTTTATTAGTCTCTTTTTAACAAATATTTCAGTGTTTTTTGTTTTCTATGGATTGGTAACGACTTTGCCGCTTTATGCGATTGGTGAGCTTCACCAGACTGACAAGGAAGCGGGATTGTTACTGTCAGGATTTTTATTATCTGCCATTATCGTTCGTCCCTTTTCAGGTAAACTATTAGATGTTTTTGGGAAGAAAAAGCTTTTAGTTATTTCAATAATTGGCTATTTTTTATGTACAGTTTTATATTTATTCATTCATCCTTTTGGACTATTACTAGGATTACGTTTTATTCAAGGGATCTTCTTTAGTATTATTACAACGGCAGCAGGTTCATTAGCAGCGGACATTGTGCCAGCTAATCGGAAAGGTGCAGGTCTAGGTTATTTCACAATGTCTAGTAACTTAGCGGTAGTTATTGGGCCATTTATCGGTTTACTGCTGATTCAATATAGTAGCTTCAATGTACTATTTATTGTTATGAGTATTTGTATATTAGCAGGGGGCATCCTAGCTGTAACGATCAATACAGATGATTTACCCAAGCCTGAACATCAAGGTAAATTGACATTTAAATTTGATGATTTATTTGAACGTCGTGCACTCCCGGTAGCGGCTATTGCTAGTTTAGTAGCTTTTTCATATGCGAGTGTTTTATCGTTTTTATCAGTGTACGCACAGCAAAAAGATTTAATGGATGTAGCGAGTCTTTTTTATGCAGTTTTTGCAGCGGCAATGCTTATAACAAGGCCATATACAGGTAAGCTGTATGATACAAAAGGACCGCAATTTGTTATTCTTCCGGGTATTATATTCTTTGCACTCGGCCTTGTTATGCTCGCATTTGTCTCAGGACCAGCATTATTTTTATTTGCAGCCATCTTTATTGGTTTTGGCTACGGGGCGGTGAATACAAGCTTACAAGCAATAGCTGTACAGTCTGCGTCACACACACGTAGTGGTTATGCAACCGCAACGTACTTTACGATGTTTGACATTGGCATTGCGCTTGGTTCCTATATTTTGGGAATGGTGGCCGTGCAAGCAGGCTATAGTTCTGTTTATCTAATCGGAGCAGGTATACTGGTCGTCGTCTTTATCATTTATTTAGCGCGTATAGCAAAAATTAAATCGAAAAAGGTAGCGCATATATAAGTGCAAAATAAAACAGTTGGGACATCCCAACTGTTTTTCTTTTGCACTATAAACGACCATATCCAGCAAAATGTTTTTTCCAATAAGTGCTATTGATGTTAGCAACAGAAACACCACCGTCACTTGCGCTAATCATTTGGTTACTTCCAATATAAATGCCTACATGTGAGATGCCAGCTTTATACGTATTAGCGAAAAATACTAAATCACCTACTTGGGGTGAGCTTACTTTTTTAGCTGTACTGTAAAAACCTGCTGCTGACTTACGAGCAGTCGAAATACCAGCATTATTAAAAACGTAAGTAATATAGCCTGAGCAATCAAAACCTGTACTCGGTTTACTTCCGCCAAATGTGTATCTTACGCCTAATTGTTGTTTAGCAATTTGTACTAGGCTAGCTGATGGTTTAGGTGTAGTTATTGGTTTTGGTTTAACTGTTGATGTTGATGTAGTATTAAGGTTTAACTTTTGTCCAACGCGAATTGTTGAAGAAGATAAGTTATTCCATTTCATTAAAGTTTGATAAGAAACACCGTACTGATTGGCAATCTTCCATAAAGAATCACCAGATTTTACTGTATAAGTTGCCGCCGATGCTGTGTCAATTGTTGAAAAAAGTACAGATGAACTTAAAGCCAATGTAGCTAATTTCATTCCCCATCTATACTTTTTATTCTTTTTCATAATATGTACCCTCCTGGAATTTTAAAAGATTACTATATAAATGATATTAACATTGTAATATTACAATAGTATGTCAATAAAATAACATTAAGGATACAAATTTTACTAATAATATTTAGAAAATATTCCACTTTATGGATCATTATCGAAAGTCAAGGATGAGTAAAACGTATGTCATATGGAAGTCGAGTGGATGGGGATTGAAATTATAGGGACAGTTTTATATAAGCGTTTTTTTAAAAAACGAAGATGATAAAAATGAAGTATTGGGGGATATTAAGTATCTAAATAAAGTGAAGGTGGATGAGGGAGACCGGCTCTTGGTTCAAGACAAGGGACAGTCTCCAGAGTTTAATTTTTTTCTTTTTGAATTGCTTTACGTGCAAGTGCATCTGCCGCTTTATTTTGCGTATCTGGAACCCACTTAATAAAAAATAAATCGAAGCTACTTACAAGTGTAAGTGCCTGCTCAAGATAAGGTTTAAATTCTTCATTTTTCACATATTCTTTTTCCATAGAGGCTACAACAATTTTTGAATCTGAGCGGACTGATACTAGGTTTGAACTAAGCTTTAGTGCTTCCTCAAGGCCACGTACTAAGGCAGTAAACTCGGCAATGTGGTTATTGGTCTGTCCTATATACTCACTTATTTGTATATGGTGACCCTCTCCTTTAATAAATATTCCAATACCGCTAGGGCCAGGATTTCCTGCACTAGCAGCATCAATGTAAACTTCTAACATAAAATCCCCACTTTTTGATTTAGATTTTATATTAATTGTACATCAATATATCTTAGTTGTTGCTAAATATGGATAAACAAAATAGTTGCTTGTTTAAAATGTTCACTTCATAATAGTAAGAAGCGAAATTTGGACGTGAAAGGAGCGAGAGTTCAAATTGGATAAAGTGACGGTTATGAAAGATATTGATGAACTACATGATACGTATTGTGCTGATTGCTTAGTGATCAAGCAATTACGAAAAGAGCGTGGAAAACCTGAAGCTCATCGCTTCTGTATTGAAGCCTGCACAATAGGGGAGCGACTACAATTTCTTGGAGAAGAGCTCTTGAAGGTCTATAGTAAATAATATTTTACTAAGAAATGTCTTAAAAGTAATCATAGTACTAAATTGACTATGTTTAAATAAAGTAAGCTACTCAATTCGATGCAAAATAACAATATGTTCGGAAAAATAGTAATGGTTGGTTCCCATAGAATAAGCTACTTTGTTGTTGGCTCACTGCCGATAACAAATGTAGCTTTTTTCTATGGGAACGAAAATGCGCCACACACTCTAAATTCTGCATAGAGTGTGTAGCGCAAAATATTTTTAAGCATTATTTAGTTGCAACATAGCTACTTAAGTCTTGGTAGTATTTTGTGAGAGAAGAAGCTGAAATATCGAACGTCGCTGCAATTTCTTTTACTGTCATAGATAGCGGCTCGAACAGCTCTTTTTCTTGACCATATCGAATCGCGCCAGCAGCAATCGCAGCTTCTTTACGCGCAGATGGTTGTCCTTCAATTAAATAGTCCTCTAAAAGCTCTAACATAGGAGCTGTTTCACGTTCATTTTGCTCAAGGAAATCTTTCACTTGTGTAATTACATTGCTCTCAAAGTTTGTGAATTCTTCGCCTTTATAACCATTTGACACTAGTAACTCCCAGAAGGATAAATGTTCTTCTTTTAGGAATGCTCCAATCTTCTTCTCAGAAGCCTCGAAATTTTTCTTAAATTGCTCAAATACCTTTGCATGATCTTCCGGGAAGAAGATAAGCGTTGAAACAGCTAAATAATGCTCTGATTTTTTTGTGCCATCTGGTAAGATAAATGCAAAGACATGCATACCTTCAGGGATTGGTTTGTCATTTTCACGACGAATATAAATTTCTTCATTTGATAACACATGTGTAGCCTTGAAATATTTTTCTTCTACAACTGACACAGAACCAATAAATAGATGAGGTTGTGACCAGCCTTCTAACACTTTTACTGTAGAAGGTCTAACCGTTTTTTTCTTTGTTTTCTTTAAGTAACCTTTCCAAATAGATGGCTCTTGATGGAAGAAGAAGTCGTCTAACGCGATCGCTTCAATTAACTCTCTTTGTAGTACGCTCTCTAATTTAGGCTGCCATGTACCTACATGCTCGATATAAGCACGAACATCTTTGCGTTCTGGATATTCTAAGTAAAATGTTTGTAGTACACGCTCTAATTCTTCGATTGCTACAGTTTCTACTGTAACCTGCTGTTTACCTTCACAACATTTTTTGTATTTTTTGCCGCTACCGCAAGGGCATGGATCATTACGTTTTACCATAATTAGAAACACTTCCTTTGAAAATTGTTAGTCGAATTTTGCTGAATAAATTGCATACACTTAATAATAACGGTACATTTGTACGAAGAAAAATGATTGTCTATTTAGAAATATCAAAAAATGGACGCCCTGATTCTATTATATGTTCATATTTTCCAACTTAGAACTAAAAAAAGAAAACCATCTACGCTTTAGAAATAGCATAGATGGTTATCACTTTGTTTAGCTTTTGATAGCTTCCATTTCTGACGTTAATCGTTCAAGCTCATCAATAAGGTGACCAATGTAAGCAATCGTATCTCGGAGCGGCTGGTCTGTTGTAACATCGACACCCGCCATTTGAGCTAGTTCTACAGGTGATTTTGTACCTCCAGCTTGAAGGACTGCTAACCACTCATCTACAGCAGGCTTACCTTCTTTTAAGATACGCTTGGATACTTGTGTAGAAATTGTTAAGCCAGCGCTATATGTGTATGGATATAGGCCCATATAATAGTGTGGTTGACGCATCCAAGTAAGTTCTGCGCCTTCAGAAATATCGATAGTATCGCCCCAGAAATCTTCAAGGACAGAACGTTTTAATTGGTTTAAAACTGAAGCATTAACAGCTTCACCAGCGTCAATTAATTCATACACTTTTCGTTGATATGCTGCCTCTAGTAAGTGTGTGAC
This sequence comes from Lysinibacillus sp. NPDC059133, assembly GCF_042755925.1. Lineage (NCBI taxonomy): Bacteria > Bacillati > Bacillota > Bacilli > Caryophanales > Bacillaceae > Lysinibacillus > Lysinibacillus sp. NPDC059133. The sequence goes on from NZ_JBHZDH010000001.1 coordinate 116,040, forward strand.
GAAATTATGATAATATGTTTTGGACACAATATTTGAAATAACCCAACGTTTGAAGCGAGGATCTTCGTTATGGGTTAATAAATAATTGGCTAGAAGCATTTCATTCATTGTTGATGGTGCCTCGATAAAGTATAACGAAGGTCGACTATTAAAATAAGATTGGTGAGCATGTGCATTCACAAAGTGACCTGCGTGTCCTAACTCATGAATTAGCGTAAATACCTCATTCATACGCTCATTCCAAGACATTAAAATATAAGGATGACTACCATATGGACTTGAACAGAATGCCCCAGTAGATTTTCCTTTGTTTGTTGCATAATCAATCCAGCGCTCGTTAAATGCCTTTTCAATCATGTTCTTGTAATCATCACCCATAACTGATAATGCTTTTTCAACATATTCCTTTGCTTCCGACATTGTTAATTTTGGATCATACTCTGGATCTAGCGCTATTTTTAAGTCTGCAAATGTCATGTTCTCGATGTTGTTCGCTTGTTGAATAAGCTTTGCGTAACGGCGCATATGAGGCGCAAGCTCTTTTGTAATAAGATCTATTTGACGATTATAAAGTGATCGATCCACATCCTGATCAAACAGTAAATAATCAATGATAGAGTCAAATCCGCGTAAATCCGCCATTGTTTTTTCCTGTTGAATATGTGTGTTATAAATTTTTGCAGTTGTGTGCTGATAATCTCGTAACTTACTAGAAAATGCTTCAAATGCAGCATGGCGTACGTTTGTATCAGCCTCAAACTCCCAGTTGTTTTCATATAATACAAAGCTTAATGGATGCTTTTCACCATTTGCCTCAAACTGTCCAAAATGCATATCAACAAGCTTTGTCGTATTATATGTTTCATAAGGTGCCTTAAAAGTTGAGCTAAATGCAGCTAATGCTTTTTCAACTTCAGGCTGTAGCTGATAAGGCTTTTGCTTTAACAATTCCTCTAAGTAAACTTTGTAAATAGGACTCAACTCAGTAGCTTCTTGTAAAATTGCCTCGTCTAGTACCAGTAATTCACTGCGTACGAAAGAAAATGCGCTACTTATTTTACCCACCGCAGTACTGTATTTTGCAGAACGCATTTGAGCTACATCATCTGTACGATCTGCTTGTATATTTAAATTTGCATAAGTGCCAATAGGGACAATGCTTTTTTGTAATTCTTCAAATGCTGTTAAAACTTCAATTACTTTTTGTGCATTCGTAATTGTACCTTGGTACTTGCGTTCAAAGCCTAGCGCATCCTCTATAAGCTGAGCTAAGACAGGCTCAAAATCCGCATCATTTTTAAATAAATCTTTTAAATTCCACGTTTCTTCTACGGGTACATCTTTTCGTAACGGTAATACTTCCATCAATCAACACCCCTTATGTGTAAGTGTCTCAATTATAACGAAACTATTTCGGAAAGTGAAATAATTATAGAGAATAGTTTTAATATTTTTAAAAATAGAATAACGATATGGAAACTTATGTTCTTGCTGGGTATAATGGATTTAAAGGAAGGAGGTAATGAAGTTATAATGCAGCTAGTTTTGGAGAAACCAGATGTGTATAAGCTTAGTCAAGTAAATCAAGATAATTTATGGAAGAAGTTAATTGCGGATTTGTTTGAAGATTTTTTGTTGTTCTTTTTGCCAGAGTTACACGCAGAAGTGGATTTTTCAAAGCAAGTAGAGTTTTTGCAACAGGAGCTTTTCAAAGAAATTATTGAGCATCGTCAAGGGCGCAAAGTAGCTGACCAAATTGCGAAAGTTCATCTTAAAGGGGGAGAGGAGCAATGGATCCTTATTCATACGGAAGTACAAGCTGTAGATGAAGAGCATTTTGCGAAGCGTATGTTTGAGTACTTCTATCGAATCAGTGATCGATATGGTAAGAAGGTTGTATCTATTGCTATTTTCACGAATAAGAGTACAAAAAGCACGAATCGGTATTATGAAAAGTATTATGGTACAGAAATTATGTACACTTTTAATAAGTTTGTTGTGTCAGACTTTGATGAAGAAGAATTGAAGAAATCACCGAAGCTACTTAGTAAAGCGTTACTAGCTTCAATTTATATGAATCGAACTAATAAAGAAATGAGCCTTCGTAGTGCATATAAAAGAGCTCTCTTAAGAGAAGTGTGGTCATTAAATAATGTTGAACGAACAGAAATAAATGCGCTACTTTACTTTATTGATTACTTATTGAAACTACCAAAATCTATATCAGAGCAGCTTGTAAAGGGCGTAAAAGCTGAGCTTAAAGGGGAGGAAGAAATGTTGCATCTAAATAAAGAAGATTTACCACCGACACTTGCTGGAGTATTGGAATTAGAGAGGCAGGAAGGAATCGAACAAGGCATGAAACAAATAATTATTGGGTTGATTGAAAAGGGCGCTGAAGACGAATGGATTGCAGAGGTTTCGAAGCTTCCAGTGACAAAGATAAAGGAAATCCGTAAGGAACATAAATAATTAAAAAGTATTTAGATATAGACACTGATGCACTAATGTTGAAATTATTTATTGAAGCTACCAAGAGTGATGTCTGAGCAGCTTATAAGAGATGTGAAAGAGGAAATTAGAGGGGAGGAAGAAATGTTGCATTTATATAAAGAAGATTTACCACCGACACTTGCTGGAGTATTGGAATTAGAAAGGCAGGAGGGCATTGAGCAAGGAATCGAGCAAGGAATCGAACGTGGTATGAAACAAATAATTGTTGGTTTGTTTGAAAAGGGTGCTGAAGACGAATGGATTGCTGAAGTTGCAAAGCTTCCAGTAGAAAAAATAAGGGAAATGCGTAAGAAATCGAAGTAGTCTAATTGTGTAGAGAGGTAAAAAAGACAATCCCAAATTAGTTTTTTTATAGTGTCCAATTGATAAAATCCATCTGTGTGAATTTTCTTAGGAACTGCATTTGTAGCGAGGGCTGCTCAAGTGCACCCGTCGTAGAGCAAAATTTCACGCGGAAAAGTGAGTAGCCTAAAGTAGAAAGAATTTAGTTTTGTATTACAAATTAGTGTCAATGGGAAAAATGGCGTATAGCTAATACACTTTGCAACGCATACTAATGGCTAGAACAACGGGCACATTGGAGGAGAAATAATGACACAAAACTTAAACAAACAATTGAATAAACTTGTCGCTACATGGTCTGTACTTTATACGAAATTGCACAATTATCATTGGTATGTTACGGGAAATGCCTTCTTTACACTACATGCAAAATTTGAAGAATTATATAATGAAACAACGTTAAATCTAGATGAAATTGCAGAACGTATTCTTTCGAAGGATGGCAAACCAGTTGCTACGTTAAAAGAACATCTTGAACTGTCCTGTATAGCGGAAGCGACAGGGAATGAGACGACAGAGGAAATGGTGGCTACAACCATTGCCGATTTCCAAAAACTTATGAAAGCTTTAAATTCAACAATGGAGCTTGCGGCAGAAGAAGGGGACGATCGAACAGAGGATATACTAAATGCTATGTACCAGTCCCTTGAAAAGCATACATGGATGTTGAAGGCCTTCCTCGGTCACTAAAAACCAACTAAAAATGATAGGTAATGGGATTTTTTTTAAAACTTCCGTTGCCTATTTTTTGAAGTTTCATAAAAGTAACATATATCACGAAGATATAACATATATTACAGTTCGGAGAAGAATGGGCAAAATATGTTTATTCTTGAATAGGAAGGGTAGATACCTAGTAAGCCATATAAGTTAGGAGGAATTGAGCATGATAAATGAACAAAACCCACAAATTGAAGTGGCCCATACAAGGGAAGAAATGCTTCATATTTTAGAAAGTATGCGATTAGAAGCATATCAAATAGAGGACATTCATGTTATTGCAAAGGATCCAAACAAATTTGAAGGTGTAGAATGGGATGCTAATGTTAAAACACATGAGGTAGGGAATTGGGTGGATCAATTTAAGTCTTGGTTTACCGGTGAATCGGCTGTGAAGGAAGGATTAAAGCGATTTGATCTTACAGAGGGACAAACAGCTTACTATGCTCATCTCGTAGAACAAGGTGTCATCGTAGTATTTGCTGAGCCATCAATTGAACCTATGACGACATAATATATATAAGGATGATTTCTATTCTCCCTGATTCACTGTAACAGGGAGAGTTTCTTCTTGAACACACGGAGCGTTACTAAATATAAATATAAAACAAACAGAGTGAGTGCACATGCATCACTCTGTTTGTTTGTATAGGGCGAATTTAAACATAATTAATGTATAGCTTTTTCGTGATCATGTTTTTTAATAAAGCGTAATACATGAAGATGCTCTAATTGCGCAACAAGGTTACCAATTAGAATAAAGCTTCCACCTATTAATACTTTTATCGTTATTCCTTCACCAATAAACATCATGGCAAACATCGCTGCAAAAATTGGTTCTAAGGAAAATATTAGTCCTGTATGTGTAGCAGAAGTAAACTGTTGTGCAACAGTTTGACCTACGAAGCAAAAAGCACTACAAATGACACCGAGTCCTATAATAGCAATCCAAGAAGTCGTTGTATTTGGAAGCGTTGGTGTTTCGAAAATGAATGATAACACGAGTGCATAAACTCCGGCAAAACCGAGCTGGTAAATGCCATATGAAATTGATTCAACGTTACGTGTAAATGTACTGTTTAACAGTAAATAAATCGAATAACATAGTGCGGCGATGGCTATTAAAATATCCCCTTTTTGAAAGGTAAATGAGCCATGAGTAGTTAAAACAGTAATCCCAATCATTGTGCAAACAATCGCAAAGCTAACGGCTCTTGAAGGTAATTTTTTGTCAATAAAACTGCTGAAAATAGGTACTAAAATAACTGTTAGACTTAAAATAAATCCAGCATTTGATACCGAAGTTGTTTCTAGTCCCAATAAGCTTAGAACAAACACAATGAATAATAGAAACCCTTGAATAGCCGCATATTTTAAAGTTTTAGCATCGGCCTTAATTATGCGTTTATAAAAGATGATACCTGCTACGAAAAATGCGATGATACAACGCAATGCCACCACATTATAAACAGCCATTGTTTCAAGCCCCATTACCATAAAGGTATAAGATAATCCCCAAAACATTGTTACTATAACCATTAATAAATTTGCTTTTCCTTGGATACTCATTATGCTCACCCACAATCTGTGTACTAAAACAGTTTTCAACCTAAAATTTACTATATCTTTTGTATTGTGATTAGTAAAACGAATGTTTATAATAATCAGTATTAAAAAAATTCATGTATATCGAGGACAAGATAATGAGTTTAGTCAAATATGAGATTTTGAATAAAGTGGCTGAGGTAGCTAGCTTTACAAAAGCAGCAGAGGCATTAGGATTAACCCAATCTGCTGTAAGTCATGCTGTTTCAAGCTTAGAAAAGGATTTCGGCTTTGCACTCATTCACAGAAGTCGAGCGGGTGTCACGTTAACAAGTGAAGGAGATACAATGTTAAGGGCAATGAGGCATGTCCTCGATGCACAGGAACTGTTACAGCAAGAAGCAGCACATATACTCGGCGTTACGCGTGGGAATGTACGAATTGGTGTGATTTCAAGTATTTCTTCAAACTGGATGCCAGAAATTGTTCATATTATGGACAATCAATTTCCTGGTATACAAGTTGAATTACGTGAGGGAGATTATTATGAAATAGAACAATGGCTATTGAGTGGAGAGGTGGATGCAGGATTTTTAAATGGTCAAAAGTCAAAGCAATTTCGGTATACTGAACTACAGCAAGATCCATTGCTGTGTATTGTCTCCGATAAAAGTCCACTCTATGATAAAGCAGAAATTGATATTGTTGAACTAGAAGATTTGCCATTTATCATGACTTCATATAAAGGGACAAATGATGTAAAAGTATTGTTAGAGCAATATCACGTGAAGCCAAATATTCGCTTTGAATTATCGGAAGAGGTAGGGATTATTTCGATGATTTCTCATCAGCTTGGAATTAGTATTTTACCGAAATTAGTGATAAATAACTTACCACCTACGATAAAAGCCATACCTTTAAAACAAGGAGGCTATCGCACAATTGGATTAGCTATGAATCACCAAGCATCACCAGTAACGAAGAAATTTGCGGAGATATTAAGTTCCTGGTTAAAAGAGCAAAATATGAAATAATTTTTAGTGGAGAGCAACAAGCTCTATAAAAACAACATTGAAGCATCACATAGCATTACGTTAAAATAGTATTTGTATATTTATCTTCATTCAGCAAATGTTTTTTGTAGCGAAAGCAAAGCGGCAGCTACAATTACGCCAAGGCGAAATTGATTAGAAAAAAGGTGAGTGTATGGGGACATTACGAGGTAAGACCGTACTCATTACAAGTGGGGGAACACTTGAAAAATGGGATCGTGTGCGTGGACATACGAATTTATCGAAAGGGTCGATGGGCTGTTATTTAGCTGAAGCGGCACTAGTGGCTGGGGCAAACGTATTGTATATGCATGGTTATTTCGCACAGCTTCCAACGAATAAAGATAAAATGCGTACCATTGGATTTGAAGGCATTGAAGATTTAGGCGAGAAAGTTCGACATGCTGTTCAGGAAGAACAGATAGACATCGTTATTATGGCGGCTGCAGGTTCTGATTGGCTCATTGACAAAGTGTATGACCAATCTGGGAATTTACTTGAGGAAACCGGTAAAATGCCATCTGACGAGCCACCTATCATCCACTTTAAAAAGGCACCTAAAGTATTAGGTCAAATAAAGGGGTGGCAACCGAAAGTTACTCTAGTAGGCTTTAAACTTGAGGCAACGGATGATGAGGAATTTTTACTGTCCCGGGCACGTCTACGGATGGAATCGGCCAATGCTCAATTTATGGTAGCTAATAGCTCACAGTCTTTATATGGTGGAGATGAGCCACATTGGATCGTACCAGCTGAAGGACAACCCATTAAGGTGATGGGCAAAGAACAAACAGCCAAAGCATTAATGGAATGCTTACAAAAACATTAAATCTCTCTTATGCGAGTGCGATGTCTATCAGCGATGAAGTCATCCCTATCAGCGATGAAGTCATCCCTATCAGCGATGAAAAAAATCATTCAATTTATGCTAGCAAAAAAACTGTGCAGACGGAAAGTGCGTCTACACAGTTTTTTTTATGGACCTCAGGTATTTAAGAAAACCCAATTAAGTTATTTAACTTCTTTCAGCAGAAGTGTGAGATGAATGCGGATTTAAATAGGCCCTCATAAGTCTTGCGCCCATTTCACTGACAAAATGAACCATTTTGCTTAATTTCATAGTATTCGTCTAGGTTTTGTAATATTTATATTGACAATAGGTTTTCAGAATTATAGAATTATTTCCAAGAAACGTAATACCTTATCAGGAGAGGCGGAGGGACTTGGCCCAATGAAGCCTCGGCAACCGATATGAATCGGTGCCAAATCCAGCAGAGTTTTCTGACAGATAAGGGGGGCCATCGAATCATCATGATGCGTTGACCTCTTTTGTACAAAAAAGTATGAGAAGGGGTGTATCGGAATGTCTCAAACAGCAAAGATTGATGACAAGAAATTAGAAGTGATTGCCAATGCTATTCAAAATCTACAATTTGGCGAGGTGCATATATCACCATTCAAGATGGTGTTATTGTGCAAATTAATCGACTTGAAAAGCAAAGATTTCCACAAAAAAAACCGAATAATCGCAGCTGACTAGAAATCTGGAGGCCACATCATAAGCAGGAATCTTTCCTACGCTTATATGTGGTTTTTTTTGACCCCGATTTTACGGCAGTAAGAAGGGCACTGAACGGACCGTAACAGCCCGATTGGTTCAACGTAGGATCCGTAGGTATGAAGAATACCCATCTGATTGAAGTTTTTCTTAATTAGTAGCGATTTAAAAAGGAGTGAGCAATTTGAGATTAAGATATTTCATGAATATTGGTGTACTGAGTAGTATATCAATTGTATTGATGTTATTTAATTTTCCGTTACCACCGTTTCCTAGTTTCTTACAGGTAGATTTTAGTGATGTGCCGGCCCTATTAGCAGCAATGACGATGGGACCAGTTGCAGGGATTTTAGTGGAGCTATTAAAAAATATATTGGATTGGTTATTGTCAGGAAGCATGACTGGTGTACCGGTAGGGCATATGGCCAACTTTACAACAGGCGTGTTATTTATCATCCCAGTGTATTTCTTCTATTCAAAAATACAAAGTGGGAAGGGGCTTGTCATTGGTTTGCTTGCAGGTACAGTTTCGATGGCAGTTGGTATGAGCCTTCTGAATTATGTGCTTTTCCTACCAATGTACACTTTATTTTTAGGAATGGAACCTGTGAAGGGGGATGCTTTAACAGATATGATTGTATTAGGGATTCTACCATTCAATCTAGTGAAAGGTGTCATAGTCATGATTGTAACAATGATAGTATTCCGAAATATTCGAGCTTGGATGGCACAGCAATGCTTGAAATATAATCGTACATATTAAAAACAGGAGGTATAATAATGACGACAAATACAGTTAAAAAGATTGAAGAAATTGCAACTTCGCTTGCGCAAAGATTTAAGGAAACAGCCGTCACGCGAGATCAAGCAGGGGGGAATGCTAAAAATGAGCGAGATTTAATACGGGAAAGTGGACTTTTAAAACTCTTAATTCCGACTGAATATGGTGGTTTAGGAGGTGATTGGCTTGATGTCCTACAGGTTGTGCGTATTTTTGCTAGAGTAGATAGCTCGCTAGCACATGTTTTTGGTTATCATTTTGTCAATTTAACGACGCCACATTTATGTGGAAATGAAGAGCAAAAAGTGCGTTATTATACGGAAACCGTACAACGAAATTTATTTTGGGGCAATGCCTTTAACCCTATTGATATTAAGTTAACGGCAACGAAGCATGACAAACATTACATTTTTGAAGGTAAGAAAACATTTTGCTCAGGTAGTGTAGATTCTGATTATTTGTTAGCATCAGCGCTGTTAGAAGGTCGGGAAGAGCCTTTGTTGGCTATAATACCTACTAAACGAATAGGTATAGAAGTGAAAGAGGATTGGGATAATTTTGGTCAACGTCAGACAGATAGTGGGACAGTCGAATTTCATGCGGTACGTGTGGAACTTAATGAAGTACTGGAGAATGGCTTTAATCGCGATGAGTTTTCTCGCCTTCGTTTAAATATTTCAAGCTTTATCTTAAATCATCTGTATTTAGGTATTGTAGAAGGCGCATTTGAAGCAGCAAGAATTTACACACAAACTGAAACGAGAGCGCGTTCACCGCTCTACACTTCAGCAACAGAGGATCCAATTATTCAAAAACATTTTGGTGAATTTTTTGCTCAGGTAGAGGCGGCCAAATTAGTGGTGGAACGTTCAGATGAATTGTTCCAAAAGCTTTGGCTAAAAGGAAGTAACATAACGCTAGCAGAACGTGAAGCGTTAGACGATGCCGCGAATGTTGCGAAAATTGTGACGACGAAAATAGGGCTAGACATCACTTCTCGTATGTTCGAGGTGATGGGAAGTCGTGCTACAGCTAATCGCTACGGCTTTGATCGCTACTGGCGTAATTTACGGACGATGACGCTACATGTGCCAGTAGATATGACCATACAAGAATTAGGAAGACGTGTCTTACAACATTAGAAGGGGTGAATATCATGGTGCTATTAGAGCGTGTAGAAGAGCATGACAATAATGACTTGGAGAAGACGAATGAGGCGCTTGCGCCAGCAACAAAAAATAAAATAGAGGCGAAAAACATTCATTTCGGTTATCAAAATGTTCGAATTTTAAACAACATTTCGATCAATGTGCAGGAAGGTGAATTTCTCGTTCTAATGGGCCCGAGTGGTTGTGGAAAAAGTACCTTTCTTCGTTTGCTTGCAGGACTCGAGCAACCAAACGCCGGAGACATTACGATTGATGATGTGTCGCTTCAAACACAGGCGCCAGATTGCGGTGTAGTATTCCAAGATTATTCTCTGTTTCCTTGGTTAACGGCACGTAGCAATATTGTACTTGCATTAAAACAAAAGCTAGGGAAAACGAAAAAGAAACAAGCATTACAACAGCTTGCAGAGGATTATTTAAAGCTTGTCAATCTAGGCCACGCCATTACAAAATATCCTGGACAAATGTCTGGAGGGATGAAGCAACGTGCAGCCATAGCCCGTGCATTGGCTTACGGATCAGATTTACTACTAATGGATGAACCGTTCGGAGCACTTGATCCGATTACTCGCATTCAACTACAAGATTTAATGCTCCAAATTAGTCGGGAACAAAAACGCACCATTGTTTTTGTGACACATGATGCTGATGAAGCAATCTATTTGGCAGACCGCATTATCATGTTTGGTCTTGGCAAAGAAGGGGCTGTGACAACTAGTTTAGAGGTACCGTTTAAACGGAAAACGACAAATCGTAAAAAACTATTTGAAAGTGAGGAGTTTTTAACTTTCCGAGACAACGTATATGAAGTAATGAATAAAGAGATACTCAATCGAATTGAAGAGACATCACTTGTGACAGCGGATGGCGCAGGAATTTAAGGAGGAACTGGTTTGCAAAAGCGTAAATGGAAAAAATCAATTTATACATTTTTAGGAGGTGTCAGTTTACTTGCTCTAACAGCATGTGGTGCGGATAAAAAAGTAAGTGAGCCAGCTTCAGCAGAGGATTTGTCGGAAAAAACGTATGACATTAAGGTCGGATATAGTCAATCCAGCGGTGCGCCATTATTAGATGTTGCGCTGCAAGAAGGCTATTTTGAGGATGTCGGCGTCAATATCGAACGTATCGGTTTTGCGAACTCTGCTGACGGATTAAATGCGCTGCAAGCAGGGAAAATTGATGTCGGTCTGTCATTCGGCACAGCCGGTCCACTGACATTCATTTCAAATGGTTCTGATTTCAAAATTATCGGTGGTCATTTAGAAGGTGGACATCCGATTTTAACGAAAGCAGAAAATACTAACCAATACAAAACTTTAGCAGATTACAAAGGTAAGAAAGTTGGTACAATTCGTATCTTCACGTCGGATATCGTCTTTCGTTCAGCATTAGCAGAGGAAGGAATAGATTGGGAGAAAGATTTAGAAATTATCGAGTTTAAAACGGGCAGTACGTTATTAGAAGCAGTTGCTTCCGGAAAAGTAGATGTGGCAGTTTCCGCAAACTCATTCTATGCGCAAGCACTTGAAATGGGCTTGGAGGCAGTAAGTTGGAGCAACGATTTACAGCCGTCCCATGTGTGCTGTCGTGTCGTGACAAAAGAAGAGTTGTTAAAAGAAGATGATGGCGAAGGCTATAAACGCTTCTTGAAGGCATTAATTTTGGCAGAGCGTACGAAGAATGAGCATCCAGAAAAAGCGGTGGAAGCCGCACGTGAACATTTGAAGGTAGATGATGAAGTGATTAACGCCATTGTCAACGAGGGTCATTCTAATTATTCGGCCGATCCAAACAAAGACAGCGTTATCGCCATGTGGAACCAAATGCAAGAAATAGGTTATGTCGAGGATGTTGAGGATATTGATATTAATGAATATATCAATATTGAATTATATGAAAGTGCACTGAATGAGTTAATTGAAGAACATCCATCTGATGATTATTTTAAACAATTACTAGAAAAATTTAATGCACAAAATGCCTAAGTAGAGGAGGGACACCCTATGCGCCTATTTTTTAAGCAATATAGCATCACGATTTTGATAGGGCTATTTGTACTTGTAGCCTGGGCGCTGTTCACGAAATACGCGAGCTGGATTAACCCTGTGATTTTCCCAGAGCCCATTGTTGTGTGGACGTCCCTACAAGAAAAAGCCCAAGAGTTATTTAGCGGCTTTATTAGTTCCATGCAGCTATTATTGCCAGCCTATCTGGGTGCAATAATCATTGGTATCGCAGGCGGTGTATTTTTCGGCTTACATCATCAATCACGCAAAATTTTAATGCCGTATTTTCATGCATTCAGTCCAATTCCACCGACATTATTTATACCCTATGTCATTGCGTTAATGCCAACGTTTCAGTCGGCATCAACGTCACTCATTTTTATTGGTGCGTTTTGGCCAATCTTTTTAGGGACCATTCAAGGGGTATTATTCATTGAGCAACACTATTTAGACAATGCGAAAACACTTGGGTTGAAAGGCTTCGACTTTTTAGCAAAAGTCATACTGCCGGCAAGTTCCCCGCATATTTTAGCAGGTGCTGGCACGTCGCTAGGGATGTCCTTTTTAATCTTAACGATTGCAGAAATGTTTGGGGCATCATCCGGGATGGGTTACTTCATTCAATACTATGCAGATTTCTCACAATACCATTTCGTACTAGCAGGTATTATTTTCAACAGCGTGATTATTCTGATATTCATGATTGGATTCGATAAACTAAAAAAACGTCTGCTTTTTTGGACGAATATGAAGGTTGAATCGAAATGACGGGTAAGCGATTGATGCAAGTGTTTGCGATGGTGCTCATTTTAATCGCACTTAGCTATAGTGTTTACGTGAATGGCTTTACAAAAGAAAAAACAAAGCTTCTTGCGGCAAAACAAATAGCGCCTACTTTTACGCTGACAAATACAGCAGGACAAAAAGTTCGATTAGAGGATACCAAGGGACAAGTGCTAATTTTAAATTTTTGGGCCACGTACTGCCCACCTTGTAAAAAAGAAATGCCATTATTGGATGCCCAATCAAAGAATATGGCAGTTATCACGGTCAATGTAGGAGAACCTACACGTCTGGTGAATCAATTTTTACAAAAACAGCAGTTAACGCTGCCCACATTATTAGACCGTGATCAGAAAGTGTATACCCTCTATCAAGTGACGAATCTACCGATCACATTTTTTGTGAATGCAAAGGGTGAGATCGTTGACAAAGTAGTAGGGGAATTAAACGAACAACTATTAAAAGACAAGATTGCACAAATACAACCATAGTAAAGGGAGAGATTTTTTATGACGAATGAATTCAAACAAGACACAATCGCATTACACGGTGGGCAAACAGTGGACTCTATTACACGTTCTCGTGCTGTGCCACTTTACCAAACGACATCCTATGTATTTGATGATACGGAACATGCAGCGGCCCTCTTTAAGTTACAAGGTAGCGGCTACTTATATTCACGTAATGCCAATCCGACAAATGATGTGTTAGAAAAACGTCTTGCAGCGCTTGAGGGTGGTGTGGGTGCATTTGCGGTCGCTTCTGGGCAAGCGGCTGTGCTATTAGCAGTATTAACTGTGGCACAAGTCGGCGATGAAATTGTCGCAACTAATGCGTTATATGGAGGCACTTATACATTATTTGAACGGACACTACCACGCTTTGGTATTACAGTGCGCTTTGTTGATGGAGCAGATTTGGCAGCGATTGAAACAGCTATTAATGATAAAACAAAAGCGGTATTCACAGAAACAATCGGCAACCCAAGTTTGCAAATTGCTGATATCGAGGGCATTAGTGAAGTGGCTCATCGTCATGGCGTGCCGGTAATTGTCGATAACACATTCGCCACACCTTATTTAGCGAAGCCATTTGAGCATGGCGCCGATATTATCGTCCACTCAACGACGAAATTTATCGGTGGGCACGGGACATCTATCGGTGGAGCCATCATCGATAGTGGGAACTTTGAATGGAATGCGCAACGTTTCCCAGCATTTGTTGACAGCAACCCATTGATCGACAATCGTTCTTTTGTTGAAGCGGCAGGAAAAGCAGCGTTTGTAACGAAAGCACGCTTTGAACTGGGGCATGATTTAGGGGCAACATTATCGCCATTTAATGCTTGGTTATTTATTCAAGGTTTAGAGTCACTATCTGTTCGTATTCGTCAGCATGTATCGAATGCCAAGGCGGTTGCTACGTTTTTAGAACAACATGATTTAGTGGAATGGGTGAATTATCCGACACTAGCGGGAAATGCACAGCAGGATATTGCCGCAAAATATTTACCAAAAGGCGCGGGCTCGATTTTCAGCTTTGGCATTAAAGGTGGTTTAGAGGCAGCCAAAACGTTCATTAATGGGGTAGAGCTTTTATCCCATGTTGCGAATGTTGGTGATTCAAAATCACTTGTCATTCACCCAGCAAGTACATCCCATTCTCGTTTAACTCCAGCCCAACAAATTAGTAGTGGTGTCACACCCGGTTTAATTCGTCTATCGATTGGCTTAGAAGATATTGACGATATTTTAGCAGACTTAGAGCAAGCACTACAAAAAGCAGGCGTGCAAGCTTTAGTGACAGCGAAGGAGGAGCAATAATATGACAATTGCAGTTGTAGTCAATGATGCAGGCATTATCACAACCATCACAGAAGGCAGCGTGTTACGCATTCTAGCGCAAGATGGTAGTACGGAGAATTTCCGTAATCCTGCATTAGATTTAACAGAAGGTCGCCGTGGTGCAGCACTACGTTTAGCCATTGAAAAGGGCGCAACGACATTTGTTGCACCACCCGAAACGTTTTGTGAACGTT